>CALMNP010000021.1 GCA_937868875.1 uncultured Bacillota bacterium
TCATAGCGCAAAGTGATCTGCAGCAGGCATTCCATGTACCCGCCTTTCCGTACTTGGTGCACGTAGACGGCCAAGGGCGAATCTCGTCGCACAGGGCCGTTGCCGACTGGAGCGAAATCTGGGAAACCCTGGTGGCAGCTCGGAAAGCCGCGCCCTTGGACGCATGATGGCCAGAGGGGGTGAGCTCGTGTATTTCGGTGTCCATGCAACCCTCGCGGTTCTGACTGGCCTGACCTTGTGGAGTTACCGTCGCGAACTGTTCCGCACGGCGAATCTTCTGGATCGCTGGCGTGGCAGGCTGAGGCGAGGCAGGCGGCTAGACCCAGGCATCATACACCACGACTTTGCGAAACGACGGCCCGAGTTGGCTACGCTACTGGTCTTTGTACGAAACGGCTGCGAGTATTGCGATCGTGGACTTGAGGCTTTGCATGCTGCAATCCCCAGGGACGCCGTCAACATCTGCATTGCCTACGCGATTGAGGACGGCGAGCCAGAGTGGTCTCCAGCGGTTCCGAGTCGTTCCATAATCGCGGGTGTCGATCAACAGACGTATAATTCGTTACCTGTCAACATGGTCCCTAGGTGGATTTGGATCAACCCGAAAGGCATTGTGGTAGCCGATTTGGCTGGTTTTACGACAGAACTCACTCTCGGGTTGCTGTTAGGGGGCTTCGCGTCTGCAACTAGACGAGCAGGTCTTCCTCTCCGCCGGCGGGGAGGTCAAGGGACGTCACACCGGAAGGGGGTGAGCGTATGAGTCTGTTTGCGCGCCTCGGTTCGCTGCTTGCTCAGTCACCGACCGTCCAACCAGATTACCCTGTCTGCCTTTAAGTGCATGAGTGCGGATGCTGGCAGAGCTGTACCCATTGCTGTGACGACTATACTGGCGAAGACTGCGGCACACGGTGCGACCCGTATGTGGCATGCCCAAGTTGCTGAGTCCAAAGTACGCTAAGACAGCGGGGGTTCTCCCCCCGCTGTCTTAGTGCGTGGGAAGCTCGCGTCCGAGGCGTGCCACGCGAGGCCGGAAGGCGTAACGGTCAGATCTTTCGACCTGCGCTTGACCTTCGTTGGCGGGCGACGCCATTATATATGTGACTGTGGAGCGCGAATTCACATGCCGGCGAGGGGTGAGGTCGGTGAGATGGAGATTCTGGTCAGGCCGCCGCGACCGATTAGCATTGGCCCTGCTGGGGGTCTTCGTTTTGGGGTCGGGCCTCTCTGTGATGTCCCTGCTAACGGACTCCGTCACCGGCACTGTAACCAAGACGTATGAGCAGACCTGGCGAGCACCGTATGACATCCTGGTGCACGTGCCGCTGGCCGACGCGGCAAGCCTACCCGACGTGACCGAGCCGAACGCCCTCACCACCTTACCTCCCGGCATTACCCTCAAGCAGTTGGAGGGCGTTCGGGAGACGGACGGCGTCACGTTGGCCGCACCTCTTGCCGTGGTGGGCTACGTTGGTGTTGGCCCCAAGTTCGCATTCCCGCGGGAGTGGTCCACGGTCCTCAGTGATCCTTCGGAGCCAAGCCTTCAGGATCTGGACCCTGGAGTCTACCGTTTGACCAGCACGGTTACTGCCAGCGGTGCAGCAACGCCCCAACAGATTACCTACTATGATGTGGTTGGTGTGAGCAACCGGAAGGGCGGTCCACCCAGTTGGGCCCCCTCCGATCTATGGGTTCTGGACTCCAAGCAGTACGCGAACTTCGATGTAAGCGCACCGACGCTCGTCGTTGGCGTTGGCCCGGACGCCGAGGCAAAGCTGACAGGACTTCCAGAGGCCCTTACAAGCGGGCGATACTTTGAGCCCACAGACTCCGTTTCTGCAGTTGATCCTACAGAGGCATTCCTTGACGTTCCTGTACTCATGAACCAGCAGGCCTTTGAAGGGTTAACCTTTGAAGCCAGCGTGGCGAGAGTGGGTCAAGACGGGGGACCGCAGGAAGTTGTGTACCGACGGACTGTCGGGAGTGCCGAATTTGCGCAGACCATCGGCGAGATGCAGAAGGCCAGAGCAGCCAGGCCGATGTACCGCCTGCTGGGGTACGCCGCCCCTCTGGCTTATCAGCAGACGCAGAGCC
The DNA here is from genome assembly GCA_937868875.1 of uncultured Bacillota bacterium. Lineage (GTDB taxonomy): Bacteria > Bacillota > Sulfobacillia > JAMDAP01 > JAMDAP01 > JAMDAP01. The sequence goes on from CALMNP010000021.1 coordinate 2,092, forward strand.
CGCAGCCACATCGGTGGCCGTTCGCCGCAACGCTTCCGGCGGCGCCCTCCGCCGAATTCGTCGCCCGGCTCCAAGCGGACTATCCACTTCCGGGCAGACAAGTGGCGGCGGCTGTTGGGGAAACGGTCCGTCCATTCATCAGTTCTCCTCCGCCCATGCAGGAGGGTGCCAAGACCCTATTCTTTGACCTGCTGGGCTTCTTCGACACGTCCAAGCTCGACGTGGTAAAGAACCCGGATTCACAACTGCCGCTCATGACCTACCGGCCCGCGGAAGGCCTGCAGGTGCTGGACGCGAGCGGTCATCCCGTCAATCCGCCGCGTCTGGTCACCGGCGGGATGAACCCGGCGGGCTTTCTCTCCTCGCCCCCCATCTTCCTCACCACTCTGGATGCAGCGCTCAAGATCAACGGGGATGGGGCCATCAACGCCATCCAAGTCAAGGTGCAGGGCTCCGAACACTTCACGCCCGAGACGGTGGCCCATGTGCGCCAAGTCGCGGAGGAGATTGAGAAGCGCACCGGTCTCGTGGCCGAGGTGGTCATGGGCTCATCCCCGATGAACGTCCTGGTGCATGTGCCTGCTTCCAACGGGCATCCGGATTTGGGCTGGTTTCAGGAGCAGTGGATCCACAAGGACGCCGCTATAACCACCGTGCAGCAGGCGGAATTCGGCTACAGCGCCTTCATCGTCATGGTGCTGGCCGTGGCCGTGCTTTACGCGGCAGCCACGGGCCTGGCAGGGGTAACCGCACGGCGAAGAGAACTGGGTGTCGCCACCGCCCTGGGCTGGCCGGGGGGATCGCTCCGCTCCATTGCGGTGGGCGAGCAGGCGCTGTTTGCGTTGGCTGCCGGTCTGCTGGCTGCCCTGGCTGCAGTTTACGGCGAGGCGCCCCCATTGACGGTGGGCCTGGTGCTTCTGGCAAGCCTCCTGGTCTACCTGCCCGCGGTCGTTGCTACCGGCTACACCGTCTCGCGGGTTTCCCCCGGTGATGCCCTTCGCTGGGGGGACACCGCCCTTGGCAGGCGCGTGCTGCCCGGTAGCGGCATCATGCCCCTGGCCGCGTCTAGCCTGATGGGGCGACCGGGTCGCACCGCCCTGACGGTGTTGGCTATCGCTCTGCCAACAGCTCTGGTCCTGATGCTGGCTTACATCACCCAGCATCTGAACGGTGTGCTCTACACCACGGTGACCGGACAGTATGCGGCGCTGAAGGTAGGGCCGGTGCAGTACCTCATCGGTTTGGTGGGGCTGGCGCTGGCGACCGTGACGGCCCTTGACCTCATCCACCAGAACGCCATGGACCACCGGAGCGAACGTGCCTTGCTGCATGCCCTGGGCTGGCCGCGCAACTGGATTGCCCGAACCATGATCGCCGAGGGCGGCCTGCTGGGTCTGGCCGCGGGTCTCCTGGGGGATGTACTCGGCCTGCTGGTGCTGGCTGGGCTGTATGGATCGGCCGTGGTCAATGCCTGGCAGACGGCCCTCATGATCTGGCTGCTCCCGCTGGGATTGGGGCTGCTGATGGGTGCTTTGACGAGTCTGATGGAGTTGCGCTCCTGGAACCGGACGGCGATGGCCGGGGTGGGGGCCTCCCAGGTGGCGCGGATGGGACGCTGGACGATGCTTGCCGCTGTGGCGGCCGTGGTGTTGGTGGTTGTCGTGGTGGGCGTGCCCCTGGTGAGCCAGACGGTCAAGCGCGTCCAGCAGCAGGCCCAGTCGGCGGAGGAGGCGGCGGCTCAGCAGGCGATTCAGGCCATCCACGCGGCGGTGGACGAGCAGAGCGTCTCCCTCAACAGCCTGAACATAGACGCATTCCTGGCCACCCTGGACCCGGCGGAGGAGGCCAGCCCCTACCGCATGGAGCAGCGCCACTGGCTGGAGAACGCCACGGTCTGGAAGCAGAGCCATCCCCGGGGCAGGCTCAGTCGCACGGTGCAGGAGGTGTCGCTGCTGGGGACGAACACGGCCAACGTGCGCCTCTGGCAGACGGCGGATACGGACGATCCCACCGACCCCAACTCCAAGCAGGTCCAGAGCCTGAATACGGTGTGGGTTAAGACCGCCGATGGGCGTTGGGTGGAGCATGGCCTGCAGCACGAGGTTCTGAACCAGGGCGGCGTCACCGTCTGGTACTCCGGCAACGTCTCCCTGACAGAGGCCCAGGAGTCGGCGAAAAACGTAGGGCAGGCGGTGGACTCCTTCCGCAAGACCCTGGGCTGGACGGTGGAGTTGCCAATCATCGTGGAGATGGCGGACGACCCCAGGCAAATGCGGGCCGCCATCGGTCCGCATCTAGCCACCAAAGAGGGCATTCCCCCCTGGGTGGAGTATGGTGAGCCGCTGCGGGTTGCCGAAAACGGTCCCCTCAGTCTGAACAGCGCTTACTACGATTTGGCCTACAAGTCGGTGATGGACCAGAGCCACAACCACGCTGCAGAGTGGCTGCGAGAGGCCTTGGCCCGGTACGCCCTGCACCGGCTGGCCGGTGTGCCCCTGGACTCGGCCGTCCGGGAGCTGCGCGCCTCTGGACCGATGACCTTGGGCGACATCCCGCGGTCCACGGGATTCCTGGACCTGCCCGACGCCGACTTCCGACGGGCCGCGGCGACGGCCGAGCTGTTCATCGTCTTTCTGGAGCAGCGCTATGGGTCCAGGGTGACGACGGACATCCTCAGCGAGCTGGCCAGACAACCAGCGGACCTGCGTATGACCGGGCCGGCCACCTACGACGAGCGCAGCCAGGCCTCTATCGCCGCGATTGAGAAGGCGACGGGACGGTCCTGGCAGCAACTCGATGAGGCGTACCAGGCCTGGTTCAGCCAGTTGCCCTAGATGATTCGAGGACACAGGGGAGAGGTGGACATGCTGACGGCGATGGACGTGCAGGCTGGTTCCCACGGAGAGCCAAACACAAGAGGGCCCGAGAGCGACAGCCCGGCGGTGCTCCTGGAGGGCGTCACCAAGGTGTTTCGCTCCCGGGACCGTGAGGTGCGGGTGCTGGACGGCGTCAACGTGGAAGTGCGGCGGGGCGCCTCGGTGGGCATTCTGGGCCATTCCGGTGCAGGCAAATCCACGCTGCTCTCTATCATCGCCGGGATCGAGCGGCCAACGGCAGGAGTGGTGCAGACTGGCGGGGTGGACCTGCTCCGGGCCCGTCCGTCCCAGTTGCCCAAGTTCCGTTTCCAGCACGTGGGGTTCGTGTTTCAGCAGTACCACCTGATTCCCACGCTGAATGCGCTGGAGAACGTGATGATGCCCTGCGTCCCCTGGAAGGTGGACTACGACCCGCGGCAGCGGGCTACGGAACTGTTGGGGTTGGTGAGGTTGGCGGACCGGGCCGACCACCTGCCGTCCCAGCTTTCGGGCGGTGAGCAGCAGCGGGTCTGCATCGCGCGGGCTCTAATCAACCGCCCCACACTGCTGCTGGCGGACGAGCCCACGGGCAACCTGGATGAGGAGTCAGAGCAGGAGGTCATGGGTCTGATCCGCGACCTGGCGGACCAGTTCGGCATGACGCTGCTGTTCGTCACCCACAGCCGGGAGCTGGCGGGAAGCTTTCAGCGGGTGGTGCGCCTGAAGAGTGGCGTGGTGGTCGAAGAACCTTGAGGGCTCGCAACTGGGTTTGGTCGAGGGAGCAACTGAGCGAGGAGACGTGGTGCCACGTCTCCTCGCATTATTACTTATGACACGCTTCATAGGGCACCCCGAACCGACAACCCTTACGACCGATTCCTACACCGCCGACGGGCTTCGCACCATAGGAACGCCGTAGGGGGTGGCGAAGGCCTTGCGGCTCACCGGGTCAAAGGCCCCGGCTCGGTCCTCGGCCGAGACCAGGAGGGTGTCATAGTCCGTCAGCGGTGCGGCCCCCCTGGCCTGAAGGCGATACGTCCCCTGCCAGACTTTGCGGAAGAACCCCAGGGGGGCGATGTCCCCGTCTGACCGGCGCATCAGCCAGCCGGCATAGACGTTGAAGTTTCGTCCGGTCATGGGGTCGGAGCCATAGACTTCGGGCCCCGGCCTTGCTCCGGGTCGGGCTGCCGCGGCTCGGCGGTCACCATCAGGTAGGCGCCGGGGC
>CALMNP010000022.1 GCA_937868875.1 uncultured Bacillota bacterium
GCCCAGGGGACCACTGCCTTTCAGGCCTCTCTCGGCGCCGCCCCGGTGCCCGCCCTGGAGGCGTCGATTCAGGCCTTGCGTCACGCGTCCGAGGCTCCCCGCACCGGAGCCCGGCTCCTGGGCATTCATCTGGAGGGCCCCTTCCTGAATCGCAAGAAGAAGGGGGCCATGCCGCCCGAGTGCCTCATAGAGCCCGACCTTGCCCTTATGGAACACTGGCTTGATTTGGCCGGCGGGTTCATCCGCCAGGTCACCATCGCTCCTGAGCTGCCCGGCGCCCTGCCGGTGATCCGCCGCCTGGTCCAGTCGGGCGTCACCGTTTCGGGAGGCCACACGGATGCCACCTTTGAGGAGACGGCGGCAGGCATCGAGGCGGGTGTCAGCCTGGGCAACCACACCTACAACGCCATGCGCGGGCTGGAGCATCGTGCTCCGGGTGCGCTGGGCGCGTACCTGGGCGATCCCCGTGTTTCCTCCGAGCTGATCTGTGATGGCCTGCACGTGCACCCGGGGGCCCTGCGGCTGGCTCTGGAGGCGAAGGGGCCAGACCGTATCTGTATCATCTCTGACGCGGTCCTGACCTCCGGGCTAAGGCCTGGCCGCTACGTCATCCTTGGCCACAGCGTCACGGTCGGCCTGGACGGAACCTGCCGCCTCCCCGACGGTACCCTGGCGGGGAGCACCTTTCATCAGATCACCGGCGTGAAGCTGCTGGTGGAGCGGCTGGGCCTGTCCCTCGGCGAGGTAAGTCGCTTCGCAAGCGAAAACCCCGCCCGGATCGCCGGCGTTGGGCACCGGAAGGGGCGCCTGCTGCCGGGCTATGACGCCGACCTGGTGGTACTGGACGAGGGGCTGTCTGTTCGCATGACCATGGTAGAGGGCGAGATCGTCTACCGTGGCGGAGACAGCTCCGGCCTTCTCAACCCAGAGTTGCGGCCGGTTGCCTGAGCGCAACGTCCCGCCAACGTTGCGCTACAAGGCCAGGCCGGCCCCTATCATCGTTCGTTACGAAGGAGGAAACCGCCTTGTCCGTCTCTGCCCCCGTTTTCTTCACCGAAGCTCGCCGTCTGATCGACTGGGTGGAACAGACCCAAATGCCCAAGATACAAGAGGGCGCCAGGCTTTTGGCTGAAAGCCTGGCGAAGGAGGGCGTGGTTCACATCTTCGGGACCGGTCACAGCCAGGCCTTTGCCATGGAGATGGCCGGCCGGGCCGGCGGCCTGGTGCCCATGGATATGATCAGCCTTCAGGACCTGTGCTCCCGTGCGGGGCTTCCCTGGAGCGTGCTCGAGGACCCAACCCTTGAACGCGACCCGCAGTGGGGACTGAAGGTGCTGGCAACCCACGACGTGCGGCCCCAGGACGCCTTCATTATCGTCAGCAATTCGGGGCGCAACGGTTCCACGGTGGAAATGGCCCTGGAGGTCAAGCGGCGCGGCTTACCCCTCATAGTGGTCACGTCCATGGCCCATAGCCGGGAGGTCGCCTCGCGCCACCCCTCCGGCAAGAAGCTCTACGACATCGGCGATGTGGTCATGGACAACGGCGGTCCATACGGGGATGCGATGTTAGAGATGGAAGGGACGGGCAGCAAGGTCTGCGCCGTCTCCTCGATCACGGGGGCCATGATTGCCCAGGCCCTGACGGCCGAAATCACCCGCCTGCTCCTGTTGCAGGGCATGACGCCGCCCGTGCTGGTCTCGGCCAACGTGGACGGCAGCGACGAGTGGAACAACCGGCTGCGCGAGAAATATCGGGGGAGGATCACGGCATGATGAACTCACAGCCCGTTGTTCTAGAACTCTTTGCCCGAAAGCTCCATGACATGATCGACGGGGCGCTTGCCACACAGGCTAAAGCTGTGCGGCAGGCGGCAGAATGGGCCGCAGAGGCCGTGGCCAGCGATGGGATCCTGTACACCTTTGGCACCGGGCACTCGCACTGTGTCGCCGAAGAGGCGGTTTACCGGGCGGGCGGACTCGCCCCTGTGGACGCCATTCTGGAGCCGAGCCTGACCGGCAGCTCGGAGGTGGTCAAGAGCGAATTCATGGAACGGGTGGAAGGGGTGGCCAGGGTCATTCTGGACTACCGCCGGCTGACATCCAGGGACCTGCTGTTCATCATCAGCAACTCCGGCCGCAACGCCGCCCCTGTGGAGATGGCCCTGGAGGCGCGCGCCCGGGGCGTGAAGACGGTGGCCATCACCAGCCTGGACTACTCACGGAGCGTCAGCTCACGCCACTCGTCCGGACAGAAGCTGTACGAAGTGGCGGACCTCGTGATCGACAACGGCGGCGTGCTGGGCGACGCCTGCCTGCGCTTGCCGGGCCTGGAGCAACCGGTCGGGCCAACCTCCAACATCATGGCGCTCTTCCTCCTACACTCCATCCTCGCCCAGACGGCCCAGAACCTGCTCAACCGGGGCCTGGAGCCCCCGGTCTTCTGGAGCGGGAACCTGGACGGGGCGCGGGAAAGGAACCAGGCCCTGCTTGACCGTTACTGGGGGCGGATCCGGCTGTGGTAAGGACATCCCTCGGCATCGGCATCGTGGGGTGGGGGGGCATCGCCCGTGTGCACACCCTGGCCCTGCGCAGCTTGCCAGTCCTCTTTCCGTCCCTGCCCTTCGACATCCGCCTGGAAGCCGTGGCAACGCGCGACCCGCAGGGCAAAGGGGAGGAGGCCCGGCGGGCCGGGTTTGCCCGCGTGCTCGTGGACCCGAGGGATCTGGCAGCTGACGAAGGCGTCGATGTGGTCGATATCTGTACGCCCAACGCCCTGCATCCGGCAGCCGCCGTCCCTGCCTGGGAACGCGGCAAGGCCCTCTATATCGAGAAGCCGTTGGCTGACGGCCTGAAGCCCGCCCGCGGGATGTATGAGGCATGGCGCGCTTCGGCC
>CALMNP010000023.1 GCA_937868875.1 uncultured Bacillota bacterium
ATCTCCCGAACCAGAAGAGGCCGGCCCTTGAGCCGGCCTCTTCTGTACGCCCGGCCCCTTGCTGCCGCTGGCCCAACGTACCAACGCCGGGTTCATCCAGTGGTCTTACGAGGCAGTGGTTGGTTCCATGGACACCGCTGACTGGAATGCGACGGTCCAAGCCGTATAGCGCTTCATCTCCTTCTCCTCTGCGATGGGGACAGCGACATGGTGTTCGCTGTCCCCATTGCATTCCACAACGGGGCACACCTTGCTTCTGAGGCGGGATGATGAGGGCAACCGTAAATGGCGCTGGGTGTTGTACTAGCCGGTTCCAATTACGACTGCAGCACCCGACCCATGGAGCAGTTCGACGAGATTCGCGTGTCAAGCTGGTTGCAACATAGTACACTCCTGGCGTAAGAAAGCGTACCAGGAGGCGCAGCGCATGTTGGCACGAAGGCTTGAGCGGCTAGCAGATCAGGTCCACGAGGCTTGTGCAGCGAACGACGGGCGCACAGGAGTACAGGTCGTTGACAGCGAAGCCGGGCGCGGAGGCGCGGGCGTCCCGACGGATGAAAGAAACGGTACCGTGCATCCACCAGCGGTCCAACTGGAATCGGCAGGCTTGGGTTGGGTCTAGTGTCCTTCGAGGCGATGATCCGACGCGCTCTCGCCCAATCCGGAAGCGTTCCGCGTGAAAAGGTCGCAGGCGGCGCCTCTGGGTGGGGTTCGCTGGCACGCAGCGTCTGCAGCATGGTGGGGGGACCGGGGCCGGTCTGCCAGGCGGTAGGCCGGGCAGTGGATGCATTCTTTGCAGCAGCCGATGCCCTAGACGACGTAGAGGACGAGGACGGAGACGAACCATTGTGGCAAACGTGGGGGGTGGGGCCGGCGGTCAACGCCGGTTCTGCCCTCGTTTTGCTTTCCTTCCGGCGCCTGCTGGAGACGCCGCTGCACGGAACTGCCCCGGACCGAGTGGTCATGGCAGGGCGCCTGCTCGCCGCAGCAGGGTACAGGGCCGCCCGGGGGCAGCACCTTGATCTCACCATGGGCTCATCCGCACGCCTGAACCTGTCCCAGTACCTTCGCATTGTCCAGATGAAGTCGGGGTCTCTGGTCGCGGGCGCTTGCGCTGCCGCGGCAGCCCTGGGTGGGGGCGATCGTCACACGTGCGCGCTCACAGCCAGCATGGGCCTTCACCTGGGCACCGCGCTTCAGATCAGCAACGATTCACGGAGTCTCAAAGACCCAAGGCGTCTCAAGGGAGACTGGCTGGCGCGCAAGCGAACCCTGCCAGTGCTGTTTGCCTTACGCTTCCCGGAGGACCCGGTCGCCCGTAGGTTCCAGCGCCTGTTCAATGCGGCGGCAGGCGACGACTCCGCCCAACTAGAGGCCGTGTCGCTACTGGAGAAGATGTACGCCTTCGACTTCGCCGACCGCGTCAGGGATGACGAGGTTCGGGTGGCGCTGGACCGCATTCAGGCACTGAGGCGTAGAGGGTTTGACACGCCCAGGTTGGAGAAGGTGATGGGCTCAGTATGAGAAGCGTCTGGCGTTTTGTGGCCGTCGCAACGGGAGGTATGGGGCTCTTGCTAATCGCCGTCTGGGCAGAGTGGGTCTTCCCGCAGGGGTCCGGCGCTTTGGTCTACCACCCCCAACTTGCCCTGGTCATTAGTCTGGCGTTCTGGACAACCGGGCTGGTCGTACTGGGCCGGGCAAACCCGCCGCGCCTTGCTGTAAGCCTTGCCACTCTCAATGTGCTTGCGGGGTTAGCGGTTCTCATGGCCCCGGCAGCAGACGCAGGTATCGCCATGGCCAGAAACGTGGAGTTTGTGGCCATGGCCCTGCTGCCTGCACCGTTTGTCCATTTCTTTTCCGAGTTTCCCACAGTCCAGTCCGCTACTGGGACCGGCCCTCGCCGCTGGGGGCCGAAGGTTGCCGCTGGGGAACCGGCTACTTGATTCCGCGAGAGCGGATCGGGCTGGCGACTTACTGATTCCTCTGCGAGACGGGATCAGCGGCCTGCGCTCCATCTGCATGGGGCTTCAGCCGCCCGATCTGGAGGCGCGGGATCTCGCTGCCGGCATCAGCAATGTAGCTGACACAATGCGCGCCCGGCACGGGCTTCCGGTGTACGTATCCGTGACCCCACCCGATGCGGGGAAGGGCCTGCCCCGTGAAACCCAGACCAGCCTCTACCGCTGCGCTCAGGAGATGCTCCAGAACGTTGTGAAGCACGCCCAGGCTTCCGAAGTCTACGTGTACATTGAGGAGGACGACGGAACCTTGACGCTGAGCGTTTGGGACGACGGCAAGGGGTTCGAGGTGCCCGGCCGTGTCCTCGACTTTGTGCGCCAGGGCCACTTTGGGTTGGCGGGGTTGGAGCAGCGCGCTCGAAGACTAGGAGGGGTGCTTCGAATCCGTTCCGCTGCAGGTACCGGGACGCAAGTCTCCATCATCGTTCGCCTGGGGAGGTAGCGTCATAACGGTCAGAATCCTTCTTGTCGAGGACCATGAACTGCTTCGGCTGGGAACGCGGCAGGTGCTGGAAGGCATGCCGGGCTGGGAAGTAGTTGGCGAGACGGGCAACGGAAATGACGCCATCGCCATGGCCACACGCCTTAGGCCCGACCTCATTCTGTTGGACATGAGCCTGCCGGGGGCACACGGGCTGGACGTGCTCAGGGCCGTTAAGCAGGCTTCTCTTGCGACCAAGGTCGTCGTATTGACGGGCTACGCTTCCCCCTACCTGATGAAGGCGGCACGTGCGGCAGGCGCCGAGGCATTCGTCCCCAAGGATCTGTCTTGGAAAGAGTTTGTCCATGTCTTGGAACTGGTCTTGGCCGGCAAGAAATACGTCCAGGAATCCGTTGCGGAGCAGGCCGCATCTGGCCCCTGGATGGTTGAACAACTGACGAGGCGGGAACGACAGGTTCTGGAGTTGTTGTCCGGGGGCATGAGCAATAGGGCTATCGGTGAAGCCCTAGGTGTCTTGCAGAGCACCGTCGACTCCCACGTAAAGAGCATCATCGGCAAGCTGGGTGCCAGCAACCGGATGCAGGCGGCAGAAGTGGCTAGACAAAGCGGTTTGATTCGGTGATTAAGCGGCAAGCCCGAGTTCCTACATGTCCCTACCGATGTACCTGAGATTTCTGTGCCGCCTCCCCAATTTCGGGGAGGCGTAGTTGTTGCCTGCGGACTACCATGGGCATTGGAAGGGACGCCCAGACGGTCAAGCCTCGCAACGCGAATGGGGTGGCCTTGCCTCGGGAAGACGCCTACTAAGGGGTTTCTGGGGGGCGAATTTGGCAAAGTGTAAGTTGGGCAGCACCACCGTGGGCCGTAAGGTGGGTTCCACCTGGCATGTGTAGAAAGGAGGGACCACCTGACATGTAGTGTTCCTATCGGCTATGAGAATCGCGGCTTGTAACTAACGAGAAGGAGATGACAGAAGTTGAAGAAAGTTGGTTCCGTGCTGATTGTCCTAGCTCTGTTGTTGCTCCAAGTGGTTCTGGTGCCCGCGGCCCATGGGCAGGCTGCGCCTGCCTCATCAGTAAAACTGAACAGGCCCAGGTTCGATAACGGCGAGCTTACTCGCTTATCAGAAATCTTCCAGAGCCGCGTATCAGACCAAACCGCCTTCGGTATCGACCTGGAACCACCAGTTGATGCCAACAAAGCTCGTCACGTTAAAGGTACTGGTCACATCCTCGTTGACCAGCTCGGTACCCCCTTCACTTACAAAGGCGAAGTTGAGCCAATTGTCCTGGCCGATGGTAGTAAGGCCTATCACGCTGCCTTGGACGGGGATCTTGGTGGCATCCACCTGTCGATTTCCTACAGTGTTCACGGCAAAGATAAGCTGATCGCTGTCATCGCAGGCGATGCGAGTGAGAACCGTCCCGTGGAACTGCTCTTTGGACAGCCCTTCCCCGCCATGGTTGACATCGTCGATCACATCTTCCCCTCCGGAACAAGCGGGACCCCTGCGCAAGACGGCAGCCTCTCGGGGCTGATTAGCACCAGCGTCGCAACTGCCAAGCGTGGCTCCAGAGTGCGTATTGCGAACGCCAGCGACCAGAAGTACGTCGAGAAGGCAAACGTGGCCATGACGCAGAATGGATACAAAGTTGGGGAAGTACACGGCTACTCTGTAGACCACGTCCACGCCGCTAACGCTACTCCGATGATGGTGTCTGTTGCCGCGGGTGCTCACAGTGACCAGGCGGCTCTTTGGATGGATTCGATCTCTTCGAGGTCGATCACCGGAGCCACTGTCAAGACTGCGTACACGTGGGTAATCGGCGACACGAAGCTCTACGGGACCAGCGCTGATCCCGAAAGTTATAGTGGTCCTCCCATTCAGGGAACGATCCCTCTCTGGTTTCCTTATCTGGGGTTTCAGACTTGGAGCTGGAGCTTTTCACCGAACACGATTACCGTACAGAAGTACTCGACAGGCGGGGACTATAATGCCGCCTCTTGGACTTTTGACAAGACCCCGAACTTCACGATTGACGAGTCCGACTATTCAAGTGGCAGCTATCGATTTGGCTTTTACACCCGCTACAACTTCAACTACCTTGGCGCAATAGGAGGCCAAACATTCTACAGTGTCGTCAAGGGCCAACTGAAGTTCGCCGGGCGTTACTACGACCCTGTGACGGGCTATCCTGGCGTAGAGTATGCCACAACCAGTACGTTCTCTGGATCTGTGGCTACGCCCGTACAGCCCTAGGGCAGTGCACTTCGTTGGCAGCGGGGATACCCCGCTGCCCCTTTTATTTGGCATAATGACAGTTAAGGGGGTGAACATGTGGACTTGTTCACCAAGAAGACGCTACTGGTCATATCAATCCTGCTTGTTGTGAGTGCTGGGGCAGCTGCCGCAGGTAATCTTTGGGGACCCAGAGTTCAGCCCAATGCGGCATGGGAGGTCTTTGAAGCAAGGTTCCCAGAGCCAACATCACGGCAGATCCAGGACCTGGGTTTTGCTGGAACGAAGCGCATGACCAGGACTCTCTGGCAGTGGGACGGTCGGCGCTTGCGCGCATACTACGAATTGACCGTGCAGGTTGAGTTCCACGCGTTTCCAGACTGCATACAGTCCTACGGAGGACTCGTGGATGCAAGGACCGGTGAGCTGGCGAGGGCATGGCGTGACCTCTCTCCCAATCTGGGTGCCGGTTGCACCGCAGATGTTGAGTCGTTATGGAAATAGCGGGTGGGAACAGGCAACAAACCCAGAACCTGGCTTGCAGCCAACGGGTATTAGCATATAGGGATGTCCCGAGAGTCTGCGGCTGCCAAGGCCGGTCCAAAGAGCACGCTAGTCGACCAGTTTGAAAACCTCCCCCCATTTGCTATCGAGTTGTCACTCCTTGCGGAACCGTATAGGGACCTCTGAAGGGCCGGCTTTTCTTCTTTTTGGGGAGGCGGTAACTCTCAACTCGGATGTTCACCACCAGCGAGTGGTGGAGCAAGCGGCCGAGGATGGCGGTGGCAAGGACGGCGTCTCCAAAGATCCTTGACGCACAGGGCCGCCGGGAGGTCAGCGACGCACGGTTCAGTCAAAAAGGGGAGAAGCCTGTTCAATGGCTTCTCCCCGTTGCTCGTGTAGGGGACCATGAGCACGGTGATCCTTCAACCAGGAAACCCGAGGGTCGGTTGGCTGAGCACCTGCATGTTCTAGAACTTCTCCGACACGGCCTTGGCCTGGGTGAACAGCAGGAGGTAGTCGCGGCCGCCCGCCTTGGAGTCGGTGCCGGACATGTTGAAGCCGCCGAAGGGATGCACGCCGACGAGGGCGCCGGTGCACTTGCGGTTGAAGTAGAGGTTGCCGACGTGGAACTCGCGGCGGGCCTTCTCCAGGTGCAGCCGGTTGCGGC
>CALMNP010000024.1 GCA_937868875.1 uncultured Bacillota bacterium
GCCACGAGGTGGACCTGGCCGCCCTGCCGTTCCACTCGTTCAGCTCCGGCAGGGCGGCCAGGTCCACCTCGTGGCCCACCTTCAGGCCGGCGGCTTCGGCAGCCTCGGCCAGGCCGAAGGCGATGCCGTCGAGGGGCCGACGCCCGGCCAGGAAGCGCAGCTTCAGGTGGGTACCCTCCTTGCCTACCTTGCGGGCCTCCGCCAACTTGACATCGCGCAGGGCCAGCATCGGCTGGGGATTGCCCAGCCCGAAGGGGGCCAAAAGGGCCAGTTGACGGGCCAGATCCTCGGTGACGTCCTGAGGACGCACCTCGCCGTCCAGGCGAAGGATGGGCAGCAGGTCCTCCTCTGTCAGTTCCTGCCTCGCCATCTCCTCCAGGCGGCTCTTCAGCTCCGGCAGGCGGTCCTGCGCCAGGGCCAGTCCGGCCGCCTGCCCGTGCCCGCCGAAGCGCGTCAGCAGGTCCTCACAGCGCTCCAGGGCGTGGAAGAGGTGAAAGGCCGGCAGGGAGCGGCCCGAGCCGCGGGCCTCGCCGCCTTCCAGCGAGAGCATCAGGGCAGGGCGCCGGAATCGATCCATGAGGCGCGACGCGACCAGGCCCAGCACACCCACGTGCCAGCCCTCCGCGGCCAGCACCAGCACCCGGTCGCCGCGATCGCGCTGCTGCTCCGCCTGCTCCATGGCCGCCTTCAGGACCTCCGCCTCCACAGCCTGCCGGCGCCGGTTCTCTTCGTCCAGGCGCGTCGCCAGGGCTTCCGCCTCGTCCGGGTCGCGGGTCAGCATCAACTGCAGAGCCTCCCGGGACGACCCGAGGCGGCCCAGCGCGTTGATGCGCGGCCCCAGCGCAAACGCAAGGTGGGACTCGCTGAGCTGGCCCGGCTTCAGGCCGGCGACCCTGGCCAGGGCGGCCAGGCCCGGCCGGGCCTCGCTGCCGTTCAGGCGGGCCAGCCCCTCTCTCACCAGGACCCGGTTCTCGTCCACCAGGGGAACCATGTCCGCGACGGTGGCCAGCCCGACCAGGTCAGCCTCCTCCCACACCAGGTCGGCCTTGTCGGGGCCGGCCAGGGCCAGGGCCAGTTTGAAGGCCACCCCGGTGCCGGAGAGGCCGGCGAAGGGATAGGCGGAGCCGGGCAGCTTGGGGTCCACCACGGCTGTCGCCGTGGGAATGCGCTCCTTCGGCTCGTGGTGGTCCGTGACCACCAGGTGCAGGCCCAGGGCCCGGGCGTGGTCCGCCTCCTCCAGGGCGGTGACGCCGCAGTCCACCGTGACCACGGTATGCACGCCGGCCGCGGCCGCCTCCTCCAGGGCCGCCTTATTGAGACCGTAGCCCTCGTCGAAGCGGCTGGGGATGTAGGCCTCCACCTGCCCTCCCAGCCGTTCCAGGACGCGGCACAGCAGGGCGGTCGCCGCCACGCCGTCCACGTCATAGTCACCGTAGACCCAGATCTTGCGGCCCCCGTCCAGAGCCTCGCCCAGGTGGCGCACGGCGTCCCTGAGTCCGGGCAGCAGCAACGGGTCGCGGAGGGATTCGCGCCCCCCAAAGAGAAAGACCCGCGCCTCGTCTACCGCCGAGATGCCGCGGGCCGCCAGTATCGTGCCCACCGCCGGGCTCACGCCCAGAGCCGCTGCCAGTTCCCTGCTCCGTCCAGGGTCGCTGGCGGCCATCACCCAGCGACGGCCGGCCACGGACAGCCCCGGCCTCGCCCCTTCCCCATCAGCCATCCAGGCTTCCCTCCGGCTTCTGACCAGCTTCCGGCCTCCCTGATGCGCGCAGGTTCTGGAGCTCCTGCTCCAGGTGCCGGGTCTGTTCGCGCTCCCGGGTCAGCTCCAGTTCCAGGCTCCGGATGCGCTCGGACGCCTCGCGATGGCGCCGGGACCACCCGAACCCCCGCACCAGCGCGTACGCGCCTACAAGAACCCCGCCCAGAGCGGCTGCGCCGAGCACAACCACCACCAGAGGCAGGCTGGTCTGCCAGAGGAGAAACTTGATGGCCACCCACTCGGGGTTGTACATGGCCAGGATCAGGATGGCGGCAAAAGCAAGCAGGGCGAGAATCCAGGCCACTGCTGACACCTCCCGACAAAGCTCGTAGGAAGGTGTTCTCGCCCAGCCGAGGAAATCCCTGCCCTGCCTTTATGGAAACCGCCGGGAGCCCCTGGCGCCGGGGACTCAGAAGGCGGTGGACGCTGCCGCTGACACCTGCGTCAACTTCCCGGGGAACTCATGAGCTTGCTGCGCTCGGTATGGGCAATGCGGACCAGCGACTCCCGGTCCAGCTCGTCCAGGACGTAGAGGGTGCCGCCGCCCGTCCGGGCCAGGTTCTCCAGGTAGCCCCGGCTGGGCAGCAGGCCGATGCAGCCAAAGCGGATGTGCTCACGCGCCAGCCGGGAGGCGGCGGTGAGGGCATCCTCGATGGGGTTCACCGTCCACTTGGGCACGGTCGGGATGCCGTCGGTGATGAGCAGGAGCAAGGGGTTCCGGCTCCGGGCGGAACGGATGAATTCACAGCCCTCGGACAGTCCGTGGGCCAGGGGCGTGAGACCGAAGGGACGGATGCGCCGCAGCCCGTCCTCCACGTGCCGGTAGTTGCGGGTGAAGGGCACGTGCACCTTGACGTCGCCCTCCTGAAAGGCGATGACGGCCACCTGGTCGCGGGTGGCCAGGAGCAGGTGGCGGGCCAGAAACTTGGCCGCCTTGAGCCGCCGCCCCGCCATGCTGGCGCTGGCGTCGATGAGCAGGCAGATGTCCAGGGGTTCGGGCTGCGAGCGCTGCACCTGATGCAGGTCGTTGCGCTGAATGGTCAGGCCGGGCGGGCCCTGCCCGACCTGCGGGTCGTCCTGCAGGCGCCGCCGCGCCGCGGCCACAACGGTCTCGGGCAGGGCCAGTTCCCCCACCCAGGTGTGGGGCTCCACCGGCCGTACACGGCGCAGGGGGCCGTGGCCGACCCGCTGCCGCTGGTGCAGTCCGCGCCAGGTGGCGGGGCCGCGGATGCGTGCCGGCAGCCGCCGGAAGACGGCCTTGAGTTGAGCCTCCACCTCACGAAGATGGTGGCGCAGCAGGTCGCGCAGGTTGCTGCCCTCGGGCGTCAGGGCGAAGCGCTGGCGCCCGGCCCGGACCCAGCCGCGCTGCTCCAGCCGCCGCAGCACCTCGGCGTCGCCGCTGCGCAGTTGTGAGGCCGCGGTCTCACCGGGGCCCACGGCTTCCTCCCCGCCCAGGCGGTCGAGCAGGTCACGCAGGGCCTCCAGCCCGCCGACGTCGTCCACCAGGTCCGCCAGGGCCTCCAATTCCGAGTCGCTGAGGGAACGAGCCTGGGCCTCCCCCTCGCCCTGACCGCGGCCGTCCTCCCGCAGCCAGGAGTCCGATTCGTCCGTGTAGGGCGAGAGGTCGAGGGGAGACTTGGCCCCGCCGGCATCGTGCTGCAGGGCTTCGATCTTGCGGATCTGAACACCCTGGGAGGTGACGTCCTCCTCCACCGCCGCCACCAGGTGCAGAAGAAAGTCCGGCCTCACAGCGGCGGCGAGGCAGGTGATATGAACGTGGTTCTTGTGGGAGTCGCGCAGGGTCGGCTTCCGTCCGTAGGCCAGGCTGCCCGAGACGCGACCGCCGCCGGTGCCGGTCTGGACGTCAACCCAGTCGCACACCCCGGCCGCCGCCATCCCCAGCAGCCGCCCGGCCTCGTACCGGATGGTCGCCGCAATGCGGCGGTGGTCCACCAGGGCAATGGCGTGGAAGACGTCCAGGTGCACCACCTGACCGGGGTCCCTGCGCCCGTAAAAGACGCGGCCCGCGTCCGACTCCTGCAAGATCCGGACGACACCGGGGCGGCTCGGTTCCAGCAGATGGACCCGGGTGCTCACCACAGCAGTCTCGCCCACCCTCACCCCCCGCCCCGCAGACAGTTCAGCGGCCAGGACCCCGGCCGCCTCCTCCCAGTCTGGCCTCAGGTCGTACGCCAAGCCGTCCCCTCCCTACAGCAGCAGGTCTTCTTCGCGGGAAATCAGACGCCCCGGAGCCATCTTCAGAAGCGGCGCGGCTTCGAACGGAGGAGCGACGCAGGGGATTTCGCCTGTCTGAGGGCTGCCCGATGACGGCCCGCCCTTGCCGGAGTGAGTCTGACCGGGTCCAGCTGTCCTGGAGCGGCCGCCCAGGGTCTGACGGAGCCGGGAGGTGATGGAATTGAAGAGGTCGCGGCCGGCGGAAGCGGACTTGTGTTCCGGGCCATCCGTGCCGGTCCAGGAGTCGGCCGGCAGCGGCAGGCGTGCGGTGCCGCCACGCCCGTCGCCTTCGGCGCGGTGCTCCGCCTCCTGGTCGGCCAGAAAGCGCAGGATGCGGGCCAGGGTGTCGCCGTCAACGCGGTGGCGCAGGGCCATGGCGGCGATAGCCTTGAGGTCGGCCACGGTGGCCTCCCGGTAGCCCTGGGTCAGAGCGTGGAGGCGAGAGCCAAGGTAGAGGGCCTCGACGGCACGGAGGCTCTCCAGGGAGAACTGGGTGTAGAGCATGGCCAGCAGGCGCTTCAGGCCGGCCGTGGCCTGGACCAGGGGCAGCTGCCGGGCCCGAACGGCCCAGTCGGGGCGCGCCTCCTGGGCGTCGGTCTCCACGCCGACAGGGTCCCAGGTCTCGGCCAGGGTCAGGATGTCCTCAACCACCTGGAGGTCCGACGGGCGGGCCATGGCCACGGCAAAGTCAAAGCGGTCCGCCAACTGGCGGCGAATCTCCTCCAGCGGCCCCGGCTCCTCGTCAGGGTTGCTGGCAGCCCAGACGGATACCTGCACCGGAACCTCCATGGTGGGCACGCCGGTCTCCTCGATCTGCACCCGGCCGGGCTTGGTCCCCATGACGTCCAGCAGGACGTCCGCCAGCTCGGGAGAGGTCTCGGCCAGGCGGTTGATCTCATCGACGAAGACGATGCCGCGGTGCGCCTGGGGCAGGGTGCCGGGGAGCACCGCCGCCTGGGGCCTGTCGGCCCTGGTCAGGCGGGCCAGGTCAATGCTGCCCACCACCGTTCCCACTTTGGCGGAGTGCGAGATCTCCAGGAACGGCATGGGTACCCATTCGAGGCCCAGGGAGGCGATGGCCTGTCTGTCCAGGTCACGGTGATCCGGGCAATGGGGGTGGTCGGGGTGACAGTTGTAGAGGCACCCCTTGATGCGCTGAATCGGGGGCAGAATCTGCCGGGCCGCCCGCATGATGCTCGTCTTGCCGGTACCGCGCAGTCCCTCTGCGTGCAGGTGAGCGGGGCGGCCCGCCGCGGCCGCCAGCAGAGACATCTCCACCGCCTTGAAGAGCGCATCATTGCCGCTGTGGCGAACCAGTTTGGAATAGGACGTCAAAAGGCACACCCTCCCAGGTCATCGTTGGGAGTAGTGTGCCCCGGCTGCCATGGCAGAACCGCCCCTGCGGGGTCCTTCTGCCATGGGAGTTTTTGGCTCAATGGCGGTCACTTTTGGTCCGTGTTTCCGGCTCCGCCTCCCGGGACCGCCGCCGCTGGAAGGCGGCGTCCGTCCGGGTGCGGATGGGGTCGCGGCCTCGCATGCGGCTGGTGCCGAACCAGGCCAGCCCCACCACCATGGCAGCCAGGAAGATGCCCAGATACGTCCATAGGTTCATCCAGGGGTTGGTCAACATGTCCGCATCCTAGCGGAGGGTCCAGGTGGACTCCATGTCCACGCCGGCCTCGCGCAAGAGGTTGTGAGCCGGGCAGCGGGACTCCACGGTCCGGCGCAGCTCCTGCAGGCGCTGGCTGGACTCCTCCGGGCTGTCAAAGGCCACGGTGTGGCGCACCCTCTGAAAGTGCCGCCGCACTCCGGGCTCGCCCTGCATGCCGCGCAGGTCGATCGCGCCGTCGGCGGACAGCTCCAGCCCGTCATAGCGGAAGTTCATCTCCTTGGCGACAA
>CALMNP010000025.1 GCA_937868875.1 uncultured Bacillota bacterium
AATTGGCGGGAGTATGTGGGAATCGAACCCACCCGGCACAGGATCTCTGCACCACAGCGGTTTTGAAGACCGTGCGGGCCACCAGGACCCGATCTACCCCCGAGAATCAAACTGCCCTTCATTATAGTCCGATACTTACAGACGGTCAACGTGGCGCCGATACAAGCTGCAGCCGCGCATGTTTGGGACGATGCCAACATAGGGTTCGGTAGTCTGAAACGACGGGAGCGATGGCTGTGTTCGTCCTAAACCTCACCCGCCGCGTACGCTGGCGTCTGGCGGCTGCCGCCGCACTGGCGGCCATTCTGATTGCCGTCAACCTGCGGGCGGAGCGGCCGGTGATTGAGGTGGAGACCGACATCGAGCGCCAGGCGCGCCCGGTCATTACCGGCAGCGTCAAGCCGCTGTACTCCGTCTCCACCCAGAGCAACAAGGTGGCCCTGACCTTTGACATCTCCTGGGGGACGGTGCGGCCCGGGCCGGTTCTCGACGTGCTCCAGCGCTACAACCAGAAGGCCACCTTCTTCCTCTCCGGCCCGTGGTCGGAGCGCCACCCGGACATCGTCCGGCGTATCAAGGCGGAAGGCCATGACATCCAGAGCCACGGCCAGAAGCACGTCGACTTCAGCGGGCTCAGCAAGCAGGGTGTCCAGGAGAACATCCTGGCCGCAGACAAGATCCTGCAGGAGGCGGCCGGCGTCAAGCCCACCCTCATTCGGCCGCCGAACGGCGATTTTAATGAGACCTCCGTCATCGCCGCCCACGAGGTGGGTTACAGGACCGTCATCTGGAGCGTCGACTCCCTCGACTGGAAGAACCCCGGCGTGGATGTCATCATTCGCCGGGTCGTGGAGAAGTCCCACCCCGGCGACATTATCCTCATGCATGCCAGCGACAGCTGCAAGCAAACGGACACCGCCCTGCCGGCCGTGTTGGAGGGCCTCAAGGCCAAGGGGCTGGTGCCCGTCACCCTACCGGAACTGCTCCAGGAGGCCAGGGGAGAGAACCCGCGCGGCATCCACTAGGAGGTGACGTCCCCCGAGAGAAGCAGCAAGCTGCTGTTCGACGTCTTCCGTAGGCCCCGGCTCGGATCGGACCTCGTTGAAGGGCGCCCGGCGTGTAGGCCGGGCGCCCTCGATGATTTGCAGCCTCACTGCAGCGGTCAAACCGCTGAAGCCTCAGCCCTTTAATGAATGGTCACGAATTCGTAGCCCTTGTCGCGCAGCCCCTGGATGATCCCGGGCAGGGCCTGGGCCGTCCACGTGTGGCTGTCGTGCATCAGCACGATGCCCCCCGGCATGATCGTCTTCAGCACCTGGTCGGTGATCTTCTGCGGGTCCTTCAACTGCCAGTCCAGGGCGCCCGTGGTCCAGTTGATGATCTCCAGGTTATTGTCCCTGGCCACTGCCTTGATGTAGCCGTGCGGATCGTTGTACATGCCGTTAGGCGGGCGGAAGTACTTCACGGGCTTGCCCGTGACCTTCTCCAGCAGGGCGTTCACGCCCAGCATCTCCTTCTCGATGCCCTCCCTGGTCTGGATCTTCCACAGCTCCGGGTGAGTCATGGTGTGAGTGCCGATGGTATGGCCCTCATCGATCTCCCGCCGCAGCAGGTCCGGGTTGCTCTGCACGCCGTAGCCGGTGACGAAGAAGGTGGCCTGAACGTGTTCCCTCTTCAGGATGTCCAGGATCTCGGCCGTAGCCCCCTTCTGGGCGACGGAGGCGGGGCCGTCGTCGAAGGTCAGCATGACGACCTTCTTCCCCTTGGCCCGGGGATCATCGCTCTTCAGCGGGTAGCCGATGCCCCCCTGCTTCCAGACGATGCCGTCATCCGCGGCGGGCGCAGTGCCCGGATCAGGGGTTGTGGCCGGCTGGGTAGACCCGCTGCCGGCGGCCGGGGTGGGAGCGGTGGGTACGGGTGCGGGGGCGGTCCCGACTGCAGCCGGCTTGCTTGCGGCGCAGCCGCCGGCCAGCAGTGCGACTGCGACCAGCGGGACCAGGGCGCGTTTCATGCTTTCTCCTCCCAGACGTCTCTGAGGACTCCGCCGCGCAATTGCCAAAACCCTTATCACACGAGGATTTTGGCATTGCGGGCGGGGCGCTGCATCCATCGTAAAGGCGGCGGCCCGGCTCGTCAACAGAGAAGACGAGTCGGGCCGCAAATCGGTTGCGACGGAGGCGGGTCCTACCGCCGGCTCAGCGTAACCTGCACGTCCATCTTCTGGCCGCCGCGGAAGAGGGTAAGCGTGACGCGCTCGCCGACGCCGTAGCCCAGCACCGCGTCCGGCAGCTCCTCACCCGAGATGGCCTGGCCATTGACGGCGACGATGATGTCTCCACCCACCGGCACCGGCCCGTAGCCCGGCACCAGCTGCGTGCCGGTCGAGCCGCGAATCCCCGCCTCTGCCGCGCCGGAGCCGGGAACCACCCGGGTCACCAGGGCGCCCGTTGGCGTGGGGAATTTCAGCTCCGCAAAGGCATCCCTCAGGTCCTTCTTCATGCGCTCCAGGCTGACGAACTCAATACCCAACTGGGGCCTCTCCACCTTGCCCTGGCCGATGAGCTGCGGCACCACTCGGGCGACCACGTTGGAGGGGATGGCGAAGCCGATGCCCCTGGCCGTGGGGATGATGGCGGTGTTGACCCCGATGACCTCGGCCCGGGAGTTGAGCAGGGGACCGCCGCTGTTGCCCGGGTTGATGGCGGCGTCGGTCTGAATCAGACGGCGGATGCGGAACTCTGTGACGCCGTTTTGCTCGATGGGCAGTGTCCGGTCCTTGGCGCTGACAATGCCCTCCGTGACGGTAGGCTCCCCATCCAGCCCGAACTCGGAGCTGATGTCGCCGATCCCCAGGGGGCTGCCAATGGCGATGGCCTTCTGGCCCACCTTGACCTTGTCCGAATCGGCCAGAGGCAGCGGTGCGAGCGCGGTCTTGGGCACCTTGACCTCCAGCACCGCCAGGTCCGTCAGCCGGTCCGTCCCCACGACCCGGGCCTCCACCTGCGAGCCGCCGTGAAAGACTGCGGTGATGCGGCCACCCTCCTCCACCACGTGGTTGTTGGTGACGATGTGGCCGTCTCTGTCCCAGACGAAGCCCGAACCGCTGGACTGCCCCCCGGCCGGATGGGACTCGCTGGGCCCGTCGACCAGGATCTGCACTACGCCCGGCGACGCCACCTCCACCACGGTAACGACGTCACGCTCCTCTGCGGTCATGTCCTGGGGAAGAACCCCGGCGGCGTCGGCCCGGGCGGTCTCGGCCAACCGGGCGAGGTCTTCCAGGTGAAGAGCATGTCGAACGGCGCCCGCCCCGGGACCCGTTCCCCACACCAGGGCAGCCCCCAGCAGCAGGCCCACCACGCCCAGCATCCACGGCCGGCCGTTCGGCCGCGGCCGAGGGAGGCCGTGGTTCAGGGGGGACCCGTTTCTTTCAGGCTCCATGCTCCCATCTCCTTGCATCGTACCTGCCATTTGTTCGCATCGCGTGCTGTCTTGCATCCTGTCGACTGAAGCACTATGATCGAAGTGGCTCCCTCACGCCGATGATGACGTCTGGGCGCCCAGTTCACCGCCCCTCGCGGCGGCCGAAGGGGGTATTCACTCTCGTGCTAGGAGACATCGGTTTTCCCGAACTGCTACTCATCCTGGTCATCGCTCTGGTCATCTTTGGGCCGAGCAAGCTCCCGGAACTGGGCAAGGGCCTGGGCCGAGGCATTCGTGAGTTCCGCAAGGCGACCAGGGAGATCACCGACGAGGTCAACGAAGCCATTAAGGACGATACGGCTGCGGTCAAGAAGGAAGGCTGACAGGCAAGCGGCGCTCTCGCAGGAGGCGCCGCTTTTGTTTCAGGCAGAGGGCTCCTGGGTGAGGGGCGGGCCTTCCTTGGCCCGGCGGCTTGCCAGGAGGCGCGGGCGCCAGCCGCGGAACACGCCGCGAAAGCGCCAGTGGGGCGGACGAAAGGGCGACCCCTCCTCGGCCAGCCGGATCTGGCGCAGGGCGGAGAACCACTGTGCCGCCACCAGGGGCAGCACCAACCAGGGGAGAAGCGGATGACTGCTCAGGAGCAGGGTATCGTACAAGCCGTGGAGAAGGACGGGCACAACCAGGCTCAGAGCCAGTTGCCGGCGCCGGCCGCCGGGATCGGGAGCAAACTTGGCCAGACCCATGTGGTGTCCCATGGCCACACCGAACAGGGCATGGCCCGGCACCGCCAGAAAGGCGCGGCTGAGGCCGGTGGCGACGCCGCCGGCGCCCACGTAGAGCAGGTTCTCCACGGTGGCGAAGCCCAGCGAGGCCGCCGCGGCGTAGACAATGCCGTCCATCGGCTCGTTGAACTGGCGCGAGCGGTAGGCCGTCAGGCGGACCGCGCCCCACTTGGCGCTCTCCTCCACCAGGCCGGCGGCGACGAACGCCAGGTAGAGCACGCCCGCCCCCGGCCGGATGGCCATCAAGGCCGACTCCACGATGACCGCCGGCAGGATGCCGAAGGCGCCCGCCAGGAAGACATAGAGAACCAGGCGCTTCGGTTCGGGCTCGTACCGATCGCGCAGGTAGACGAACATGAGAAGGGCGGCCGCGGGGGCAATGGCGAGCGTGCCTAGCAGCAAGGTATAACCTCCGAAAATAAGCCGCATCATAGAATATTCTGGGCCAAGGAGGGCGTTGTGTCAAACCGCGCGGCTGGGCCTCAAACAACAGCCCCCTCCCTTTCCAGGGCGGGGGCCGTTTATCTGCCTCGATCCGCAGGGACTTGTCCAGGTCTAGCGCAGCTTGCGCAGTTCGCCCAGCAGCCGGTCGTTGAGCACCTTGATGTGGGTGCCCTTCATGCCCAGCGAGCGGGACTCGATGACGCCGGCCGACTCGAACTTGCGCAGGGCGTTGACGATGACGGAACGGGTGATTCCCACGCGATCGGCGATCTTGCTGGCCACCAGCAGGCCTTCGCTGCCATCCAGCTCGTCGAAGATGTGCTGAACGGCCTCGAGTTCAGAGTAGGACAGGGTGCCGATGGCCACCTGCACAGCGGCCCGCTTGCGGGTCTCGTCCTCCAGCTCGTCGGACTTGGAGCGGAGGATTTCCATGCCCACAATGGTGGCGCCGTACTCGGCCAGGACCAGGTCCTCATCGGTGAACATCTGGTTGAAGCGGGCCAGGATCAGGGTGCCCAGGCGCTCGCCGCCCCCGCCGTTGATGGGGATGATGGTGCTGACCTTCTCCCCGTAGATGCACTTCTCTTCCTTCTTGAAGACGCAGCCCTTGCCCTCCTGGGTGATGTTGGCCGTGGTCTCGTCCAACTTGCCGAGACGCAGGGTGTAGTCCTGGGGGAAGGCCTCCTCCGGAAGAAACTCGTCTAGAATGATCCCGCACTCAAAGCCCTCTACCAGGGCATGACCGAGAATCTTGCCCCGGCGGCTGATGATGTAGACGTTGGCGTACAGCAGGTCGGAAAGGACCTCCGCCATCTCCTTGAAGTCCACGGCATTGCCGGCGGACTTCAACAGGAGTCGGTTCATTCGGCGGGTCTTCTCCAGCAGGTTCTGCATGGTTGGGCTCTCCTCTCATGGCGACGTCTAATGTGTGCGCTTCTCTGTCCGGACGGATTGAGCTAGAGAATGTAACGGCTTAGATCCTGATCCGAGACCACATCTGCCAGCTTGGAACGGACGTACTGGGCATCAATGCGAACCTCACCCTGTACCTGATCGGGAGCGTCATAAGCAACGTCCTCCAGGAGACGTTCCAGAACGGTGTGCAGGCGGCGGGCGCCGATGTTCTCGGCCTGCTCATTGACCCGGTAGGCCATGGCGGCGATTTCATCGACGGCCGAGGGCTCGAATATGATCCGCACCCCTTCGGTCTCCAGCAGGGCGGTGTACTGGGTGATCAGGGCGTTCTTCGGCTCGGTGAGGATGCGCTTGAAATCCTCCTGGGTCAGGGATTCCAGCTCCACCCGAATGGGGAATCGACCCTGCAGTTCCGGAATCAGGTCCGAGGGCTTGCTCACATGGAAGGCGCCGGCGGCGATGAACAGCATGTGGTCCGTCTTCACCGGCCCGTACTTGGTCTGGATGGTCGAGCCCTCGACGATGGGCAGGATGTCCCTCTGCACGCCCTCTCGGGAGACATCGGGACCCATGCCCTGTTCCTTGCCGGCAATCTTGTCGAACTCGTCCAGGAAGATGATGCCGGACTGCTCGGCCCGGAAGACCGCCTCGGCGGTCACCCGGTCCATGTCAATCATCTTGGCTGCCTCTTCCTGGGCCAGTACCTGCCGCGCCTCAGCCACCGTCACCTTCCGGCGCTTCTTGCGCTTCGGCATCATGTTGCCGAACAGGTCCTGCAGGTTGACGCCCATCTCCTCCACGCCCTGGCCGGAGAAGACCTCCAGCATGTTGGGGCCGGCGTCCTCGACCTCGATCTCAATCAGCTGGTCCTCCAGGTCGCCCGAGAGGAGCTGCGTCTCCAGCCGGGAGCGCTCCTGCTGAACAGCGGCCAGGCGCTCCTGGTAGCTGCCGTCGTCCTCCGAGTCACGGTGGCCCCCACCGAAGAGAGCCTCCAGCGGGTTGCGCATCCCGGTCTCGCGCTTGGGCAGGGGGGCCAGGACGTCCAGCAGGCGGCCGTTCACTGCAGCCTTGGCCTTATCCTCGACCTCCGCCATCCTCTCCGCCTTGACCAGGCGGATGGCGGTCTCCACCAGGTCGCGCACCATGGAGTCGACGTCGCGGCCCACATAGCCGACCTCGGTGAACTTGGTGGCCTCCACCTTGATGAAGGGCGCTCCCACCAGCTTGGCCAGCCGGCGTGCGATCTCCGTCTTGCCCACGCCGGTGGGCCCAATCATCAGGATGTTCTTGGGCGTAATCTCCTCGCGGAGCTCGGGCGGCAGCTGCTTGCGCCGGGTGCGGTTCCGCAGGGCGATGGCCACCGAGCGCTTGGCCTTGTGCTGCCCCACGATGTACTTATCCAGCTCCGCCACGATTTGGCGCGGAGTCAAATCGCTCATGGCAGTTCCTCCACGGTGAGGTTTCCGTTGGTGTAGATGCAGATCTCACCGGCAATTTCCAGGGCGCGGCGGGCGATGTCCCCTGCCGGCAGCCCACTGTGCCGGGCCAGGGCCCGGGCCGCAGCCAGGGCGTAGGGGCCGCCCGAGCCGATGGCGGCGATGCCGTCGTCGGGCTCGATGACCTCGCCCGTCCCGGAGAGAATCAAGAGGCTTTCGCGGTCGGCCACAATCAGCATGGCCTCCAGGCGCCGCAGGGCCCGGTCCATCCGCCACTCCTTGGTCAGTTCAACGGCGGCCCGCTGCAGGTTGCCGTGATGCTCCTCCAGTTTGGCCTCGAACTTGCCGAAGAGGGTAAAGGCGTCGGCGACGGAGCCGGCGAAGCCGGCCAGGACCTTGTCATGATAGAGGCGACGCACCTTGCGCGCCGTATGTTTCATGACGGTGTTGCCCAGGGTGACCTGACCGTCTCCCGCCAGGGCAACGCTCCCCTCGCGCCGGATGGCGAGAATGGTTGTGGCATGCATGGTCAGGGGCTCGTTCTGCACAGGGCGGCCCTCCTTGTGCTCCCACCAGGCCCTGGTGCGGGCCCTGGCTCAGGAGCGCGGGTGCGCCTGATCGTAGACCTTCTTCAGGCGCTCCTTGGTGACATGGGTGTAGATCTGTGTCGTCGAAAGGTTGAGGTGGCCGAGCATCTCCTGCACCGACCGCAGGTCGGCTCCGTGGTTCAGCAGGTGTGTGGCGAAGCTGTGGCGGATGGTATGCGGGCTGCACTTCCGCTTAATGGCGGTGTGGCTCACATACCCCTCCACCAGGTACCGCACGCCGCGCGCCGTCAGGCGCTTGCCGAAACGGTTCAGGTAGAGGGCCTGTTCGGCCAGCACGCCGCCATCCCGACGCTGTCGGAGCAACTCCGGACGGGCGTACTGCAGGTACCGGCCCAGGGCGCCGATGGCCTCGGAGCCCAGCGGTACGATGCGCTCCCGGCTGCCCTTCCCGAAAACCGTCACCTGCCCCAATGAATAGTCCACGTCCCGCAGGTTCAGACCAACCACTTCACTGACTCGTATGCCGGTGGCGTAGAGCGTCTCGAGGAGGGCTCTGTCGCGGATTCCCAGCGGAGTTCGTGAATCTGGGCACATAAGTAGATTAACAACTTCATCTTCATAGAGGAATTCGGGGATCTTCTGCTCCTGCTTGGGGGTGGAAACGTGGTCGGCCGGATTCTGCTCCAGCACGCCGAGGCGGCACAGATAACGAAAGAAGGAACGGAGCGCAGCCAGCTTTCGTGCCATGCTGCGCTTGGAGTAGCCGTGCCTCTGCAGCGAGGCGAGGTAGCTCCGCACCAGCAGGTGGTCGACGGCGGCCGGCTGCTGTTCTTCCAGCGGCCTGCCTTCGTCGGCCCAGAACGAAAGGAACTGGCTCAGGTCCTGGCCATAGGAGAGCAGGGTGTGCTGAGAAGCATTGCGTTCGCCCTGAAGGTACTTCAGGTACTGCAAGCGATGGGCTTCCATTCGATATCACCCAAGTATGGCTCTCGTTGTCCGATGTTATCACAATCGGCGCATTACGACAAGCCTAGCTTCTAGAATTCTATGAATTGTTTCAGCCATACCTAGAACTGTACAATCGGCGCCGGAGCGTCGATTCGTTGCTGGCGACAGAAAGACTCCAGACGGGAGAGGGCGCGTTCGGCCAGGGCCCTTTTGCGTGCCGGTTTGTCTCGAACCGGCTCGGCCAGAGGCGGCATGAGGCCGAAGGTGGCGTTCATCGGCTGGAAGTGGTCCGCGTCGGCGTGCGTGATGTATTGGGCCAGGGAACCGATGGCCGATTCCTCGGGGAAGATGACCGTCTCCCGACCGAGGGCCAGCCGGGCCAGGTTGAGGCCCGCCACCAGCCCGGCCGCCGCCGACTCCACGTAGCCCTCCACCCCGGTCATCTGGCCGGCGAAGAAGAGGTCGGGCCGCTGCCGCGACTGGTAGGTGGGCAGAAGCACCCGCGGCGACTTGATGAAGGTGTTGCGGTGCATCACTCCGTAGCGCACGAATTCGGCCTGCTCCAGACCCGGAATCAGGCCGAAGACACGCTTCTGTTCCGGCCACTTGAGGCTGGTCTGGAAGCCGACGATATTGTACAGGGTGGCGGCGGCATTGTCCTGCCGAAGCTGCACCACGGCGAAGGGGCGGCGGCCCGTGCGCGGATCCGTCAGGCCCACCGGCTTCAAGGGGCCGAAGGCCAGCGTATCCGGCCCCCGCCGCGCGATCTCTTCAATGGGCAGGCAGCCCTCAAAGAAGCAGACCTCGCCCTCCATGTGGGGCTGAGCCTTCTCCGCGGTCACCAGGGCCTCGCGGAAGGCGTGGTACTCCTCCTGCGTCATGGGGCAGTTGATGTAGGCGTCCTGGTCCTCCCCCTCGCCCTTGCCGTAGCGGGAGGCGCGGAAGACCTTGCTCTCGTCGATGGACTCGGCGGTCACCACGGGCGCGGCGGCGTCGAAGAACGACAGGTACGCCTCACCCAGGAAGGATTGGATGGACTGGGAGAGGGCGTCGCTGGTCAGGGGCCCGGTGGCGATGAGCGTCCGCCCCTCCGCGGGAAGGGCCGCCACCTCCTCCCGCCTGACGTCCACCAGCGGGTGCTCGGCCAGGGTGCGGGTGATGGCGGCGGCGAACCCCTCCCGGTCCACGGCCAGGGCGCCGCCGGCGGGGACGCGGTGGCGGTCGGCCGCGGCCATGACCAGGGAGCCCAGCCGCCGCATCTCCTCCTTGAGCAGGCCCACGGCGTTCTCCAGCGACGCGCCACGCAGGGAGTTGGAGCAGACCAGTTCGGCGAAGTCGCCGCTTCTGTGTGCCGGTGTCTTGTGCACCGGGCGCATCTCGTACAGGGTGACGGGCACGCCCCGGGAGGCCAACTGCCAGGCTGCTTCCGAGCCGGCCAGGCCGGCGCCGACCACGGTGACGCGGTTGGGCATGGGCGAATCCCTCCTCCATGACAGAAGGGGCCGGTCCCGAAGACCGCCCCTTCTCGTTGCCGGACGCTAGACCGGCGTGGCTTCCGCTTCTTCCAGGGCCTCGGTGTAGGTGCAGGACTCGTTGGCGCAGGCCAGGTGCGGTCCCAGCTCCTTCGATTTCTTCTGCACCATGAAATGGCCGCAGTCCGGGCAGTAGCGCGGTACAGGCCGCTGCCAGACCACGAAGTCGCAGGCGGGGTAGTTGGCGCAGCCGTAGAACTTGCGCCCCTTCTTGGACTTCCGCTCGACGATGTCGCCGCCGCACTTGGGGCAGCGCACGCCGGTGGACTCCAGGTAGGGCTTGGTGCTCTTGCACTCCGGGAAGCCGGGGCAGGCCAGGAACTTGCCGTAGCGACCGTACTTGACCACCATCAGGCGGCCGCACTTGTCGCAGGGCACGTCCGAGATCTCCTCCGGGATTTCCATCGGGCCGATGGCCTCCTCGGCCGCAGTGAGCGTCTCACTGAAGGGCCCGTAGAACTCCCCAATGACCTCGCTCCAGGGCATCTTCCCCTCTTCCACCTCGTCCAGCTGGTTCTCCATCGAGGCGGTGAACTCCACGTCGATGACCTGGGGGAAGTATTCCTTCAGCAGGTCCACCACAATGCGGCCCAGCTCCGTCGGCACAAAGCGCTTCTCCTCGCGGGAGACGTAGCCGCGGGCCAGGATGGTCTCGATGATAGGCGCGTAGGTGGAGGGACGGCCGATGCCCTTCTCCTCCAGGGTCCGCACCAGCATGGCCTCCGTGTAGCGCGGCGGCGGCTGGGTGAAGTGCTGCCGGGGGTCGAGCTGCGCCAGGTTGAGAGTGTCCCCCTCGCTCACCTCGGGCAGGAAAGACTCGTCCTTGTCGGTGTCGGCCTCGTCCTGGCCCTCGATGTAGACGGCCATGAAGCCGGCGAACTTGATGGTGGAACCGCTGGCGCGAAACACTTCCACCGCCTGGGCCAGGCCGTCGCGGTCCGGATGATCGGACGGGCGGCCGGCGGCAATCTCCACGGTGACGGTATCGAGCACGGCGGGGGCCATCTGGCTGGCCACGAACCGCTCCCAGATGAGCTTGTAGAGCTTGAGCTGGTCATTGGTCAGCCACTGCCGCACCTGGTCCGGCTGGCGCACGGCCACCGTGGGGCGGATGCACTCGTGCGCCCCCTGGGCGTGCTTGGCCGCCTTCTCCTCGCGGGGCCCCTCGGTGGACACATGGTCGGGTCCGAAGGTCTCCTTGATGAAGGCCGCCGCTTCCTCCCTCGCCTGGTCGGCGACCCGGGTGGAGTCGGTGCGGATGTAGGTGACGAGACCCACCTGGCCCTCCGGGCCAAGCTCCAGGCCTTCGTAGAGCTGCTGGGCGATGGACATGGTGCGCCTGGCCGTGAAACCCAGCTTGCGGGCCGCCTCCTGCTGCAGGCTGGAGGTGGTGAAGGGCAGGGCCGGGTTGCGGCGGCGTTCCCTCTTCTTCACGGAGTCGACGCGGTAGACGGCGCCGGCGAGGCGGTCCAGGAGAGCCTGGACCTCGTCGTGGTTCTTCAGTTCCCGCTTCTGGTTGTCCCGGCCGTAGTACCGGGCTTCGAAGCTCTGCCCGTCCTGGCCAACCTGCAGGTTGGCGGTCAGCGACCAGTACTCCTCGGGAACGAAGGCCTGCACCTCATCCTCCCGGTCGACGATGAGGCGGACGGCCACCGACTGCACGCGGCCGGCCGACAGGCCCCGACGCACCTTGCGCCAGAGCAGCGGCGACAGCTTGTAGCCCACCACGCGGTCCAGCACGCGGCGCGCCTGCTGCGCGTCCACCAGGGTCTGGTCCACCTGCCGCGGGTGCTTGATGGCCTTCTGAATGGCGTCTTTGGTGATTTCATTAAACGTGATGCGAAGCGGCTCTTCCTCCGGCAGGCCGAGCACCTGCGCCAGGTGCCAGGCGATGGCCTCTCCCTCGCGGTCCGGGTCAGTGGCGAGGTAGACGCGGCCCGCCTTCCGAGCGCTGTCACGAAGTTCCTTCAGGATGTCGCCCTTGCCGCGGATGGTGATGTACTTCGGCTGAAAGCCGTGATCCACGTCCACGCCGAACTGGCTCTTGGGCAAGTCGCGCACGTGGCCCATGGAGGCCTTCACGGCGAATCGCTTCCCCAGGAATTTCTCAATCGTCTTCGCTTTGGCCGGCGACTCCACAATCACCAGAGATTTAGCCACAACTCTACCTCCAGGGCTCGCTAGCTCGCGGCCGTTGGTTTCAGTGTATCCTCTCACATCTTGCGTATGTACCTCGCTCCCGGCAAAACCGTGGCCAGGTCGCGCATTTCAAGCAGCATCAGGGCAGCCTGCACGTTGGCGGCGGCGAGTCCGGTGGCTGCCACCAGGTCATCCGTTCCCGCCGGCTGACCCGTCAGAGCCTCCAGCACCAGCCTCTCCATCCCGTCCACCGTCCGGGCCGATGGGAGGCGATTACCGGCGAAGGCCGCGGGACGAAGCTCCGGCCCGCCGGGCTTGAGGCCCAGGGCCTCCAGCACGTCGTCTGCCGACTCCACCAGGGCCGCTCCCTCGCGTATCAGTCGGTGAGGGCCGCGGCTCATGGGGCTGGTGGCGTTCCCCGGAACGGCCATGGCCTCGCGCTCCTGCTCCATGGCCAGCCTGGCCGTGATGAGGGCACCGGACCTCTCCCCCGCCTCCACCACCACGACGCCCCAGCAGAGGCCGCTGATAATGCGGTTGCGCGCCGGGAAGTGGTGCGGCGCAGGGAGGGTGCCCGGCGGCAGCTCGCTGAGGAGGCCGCCCTCCGCCGCCATGCGCTCCATGAGGGAGCGGTGTTCGAGCGGGTAGACCACATCCACGCCGCAGCCCAGCACGCCGATGGTCTTGCCGCCCGCGGCCAGGGCGCCGCGATGGGCTGCGCCGTCCACGCCCCGGGCCAGGCCGCTGACCACGGTGATGCCGCGGCGAGCCAGGTCGAAGCCGAGCCGTTCCGCCATCAGCCGCCCGTAGCCTGTGGCCCCGCGGGAGCCGACGATGGCCACCGCGGACTCCTCCAGAGACGCTGGTCCGCGCCGGAACAGGACTGGCGGCGGGTCGACGATGCGGGCCAGGGACGGCGGGTACTCGGCGGTGCCCAGACAGATGACATCCAGGCCCTCTCGCTCAGCCGCCTCCACAACCTCAGCCACGCCCGGGGCCTGGCCGAGCCGCCCGCCCCAGTTCCGGGCCAGATCCTTGAGGGCGTCGCTCGCCGGCTGCGGCAGCTTCTGCGAGGCGAGCTCCTGGGAGCCAACGCTTTCGAAAACCCCTGCCGGATGGCCGAAGACTGAGACCAGCCGGGCGAACCGCTGGGCGCCGACGTCCGGCAGGGAGGCCAGCGCCAGCCAGGGAGCCGCCTTGGCAGGCTCCAAGAAAACTCCACCCTTCGCGCAAACAGCCACGGTATTCCCGTGGCTGTTGGTTCATGATGCACACGCTCCAGGCTGGAAACTACTTGTCATCTTACTTTGGCCCTCGCAAATCTGTCAAGCCGGGGCCGATTGAAGCGGGCGCAGGCAGGTCCTGCACCGCGGCCAGGATCAGGGCCAGCTGCTGCAGTCCCTGGACCAGCGGGGGCGTGTAGACGAACTCCTCCACCAGGTGGCCGTTGCCGCCCGACGTGACGCCTACCGTTACCGCAGGAACGCCCAGGTGCAACGGGAGGTTGGCGTCCGTACTGGAAGGGACGCTGCGGGTGTCAATGCCCAGGCGGCGGTGAACCTGGCGCACCGCCTGCACCAGGGGATGGGCGGCGGGGATGCTGCCCGTGGGCCGGTCGCCGATGACGTCCAGGCGGTAGCGCGTGCCGGCCGAAGCCGAGGCCTGCTCCACGATGCGTCGGACCCGGTCCTCCAGCTTCTTGAGCTCGCCGCCGTCGATGGACCGCAGGTCGATCAGTGCCTGCGCCTCCGGGGCTATGGTGTTGATCGAGGTGCCGCCCGATACCACGCCCACGTTGTAGGTGGTACGTGGGCTGCGCGGCACGCTGAGGCGGGCGATCTCCGAGATGATGCGCCCCAGGACGTGGATGGCGCTGGGCGTGCCGAAGGCCCCCCAGCTATGTCCGCCCTGGGCCAGGCAGGTGAGGCGCAGCCGGCGGCTGCCAACGCCCTGGTGGACCAGGCCGCCTAACCCCCCATCCGCGGCGATGACCCAGCCAAGGCGCGAGCCGAAGCGCTCCATCAGCCGGCGCATGCCCCGCAGGTCACCCAGACCCTCTTCTCCCACCGTGGCGGCGAAGAAGATGTCGCGCCGGAGGTGCAGGTTGTTGCGGACCAGCGCTTCCGCCACGGCCAGCATGCCGGCCAGGTTGGAGGCGTTGTCCCCCACCCCTGGCCCCACCAGCCTGTCGGCCTCGCGCCGTACCTTGAGCGGCGTCTCCTCGGGAAAAACGGTGTCCATATGGGCCGCGACCAGAATGGCGGGCTCGCCGGCCTCCATTCCGGGCCAGAGGCCCACCACGTTGTCGACGTCGTCCCTCGTCACGTCCGCCATTCCCAGGGCGCCAAGACGCTCCTGGACATAGTGAGCCCGGCGCGCCTCCGCGAAGGTGGGCGCCGGGGTCTCTGCCAGCCGAACCAGTTCCTCGATCGTCTCCGCCTCATGCTCCTGCAGGTAACGCAGCACCGACTGCCAGGCCGGATTCGCAAAGACCTTGTCCAATCGGGGTTCTCCTTCACGAGGGGATAGAGCCGCACGCTCGCAGCTTAGTATTCGACCCGGCCCCCGGGATTCCCTTGGCGCCAGTGATCCCC
>CALMNP010000026.1 GCA_937868875.1 uncultured Bacillota bacterium
TTTGAGGGGCGTATGGGTAAAACCGTAGGGGTTCAAGTCCCCTCTCCGACACCAAGATATTTGTCCCATCAACGTTTTCCGCGCTTAGGGCGGCCCATAAGGGCCGCCCTTTTTTGCTGTGTTTTCGCGGGAAACGTATGGGTCGACACGTGCAGTCCCTATTAAAAGAGTGTCAGGCTGCCCGTCCGCTTGGCATGCGCCTCACCGGATCGGACGAGGATGGCGGCAACCGCAATCAAGGCGGCGGCGAGGAGTGTGAGCCCTCCAATCTGCAGCAGGCCGGTGGCCAAGCCCGTCGTTCCCAGCAGCAGCCCACGCACGACGCGCAGACTGAAGGTGAGGGGGAAGATGAAGCCGATGAAGCGGGCCCAAAGCGGAAACACCGCAGTCGGAACACGCACCCCTGCGAAAAACCCCATCGGTTCGTCGAGGATGGTGTAAAGGAAGCCCGAGTCCCGTGAAAAGATGAAAATGCTGTTCAAGAGTGTACCCCACCCCACCGCAGGCAGGGCCAGGCCAATCAGAGCCAGCAGGTAGCTCCACAGCGGCACCGCCGTCAGACGCCCCAGCACGGCCAGCACACCAACGGCAAAAACAAAGAAGAGCCAGACGCTCTCGATGAGCGCCGCCAGGCCGTTGCCCAGTAGAAAGCCGAGGCGGCTGGCCGGGGTGAGGAAGAGCCCCTCCAGGGTGCCGTGAAAGCGCTCCCAGCTGAATTGCCAGGCGGACTGCACCAGGCTCCAAAAGAAGGTGTAGCCCAGGTAGCCGGTCAGGATGAACAGCGCCACCGCCCGGGTATCGCCGTTCGGGACCAGGCGCCGAGCCAGCTCCGGCGAGGCAATGAACGGGCGGTACATGTTGTAGGCGGCGGCAAAACTCAGCGCCGGCCAGACCAGCATGGAAAAGTAGATCATCTTGCTCTGGAAGTAGTTACGGTGCTGCTTCACGAACTCGGCCTTGAGGACGCGGCCGAAAGCCCGAGCCTCGTCAATCCGCGGCATCGGTGCCCGCCTCCCCCGGCCTTGTACCCGGCTCTGCAAGGGCCAGAACCGCGTCTTCCAGGGACGGCTCGACGCTCTCAAGGCGCAGGATGTTTGCACCAGCACCGGTGACAGCGGCCACAGCCTCGGCGGTGAGGTCGGCGGCGGAACGGAGCGTCACCTGCAGGCTGCCCTCGGCGTCCTCCCACCCCAGTCTGGCACCGTGGTGCTCGGCCACACTCTGCAGCGCGGCCCTCACAGCCGGTGCTGTGGCCAAGACGGTCAGGCGAAGGAGCCGCTCCTGATGGGTGAGGGCCTTTAGCTCGGATGCGCTCCCACTCGCAATCAGCCGGCCCTGATCGATGACGTAGATGTAGTCGCAGAGCTCCTCTACCTCGGCCATGTAGTGGGACGTGAGCAGAATGCCCTTGCCGCGCGTGACGGCCAGGTCACGTGTCACCCCCCGCAGTTGCCGGGCGATGGGGGCGTCCAGGCCGAGGGTCGGCTCATCCATGAAGAGGTAGCTGGGGTCGTTAATGAGGCCGCGGGCAATCTGCAGGCGCTGCTTCATGCCCTTGGAATAACGCTCAACAGGAGTGTCTGCCGCGTCCTTCAGGCCCACCAGCTCCAGGAGTTCCTCAATTCGGGAGTTCACTCGGGAGGGCTCCACCTGGTAGAGCTGAGCGAAGTACCAGAGATTCTCCCGACCAGTCAGCCGCCAATAGACCATGCGCTCGCCGCCGGCGATCATATTTACCCGCCGCCGAACCGCAGCCGCGTCCCGCACGAGGTCAAGTTCGTCGATGTTCGCCCCGCCCCGAGTCGGCAGCAGCAGAGTGGTCAGCATCTTGATGGTTGTGGTCTTACCGGCGCCGTTCAGACCCAGCAGCCCGGTGATGCGCCCAGCCGGAATCTCCAGGCTCAGTGAATCCACGGCCACCTTTTCCTCGCGGACCTTTCGGAACCACCCCGCCCCCTTGCGGGTCACGTAAACTTTTGTAAGATCCCGCACAGTGATTCCCATTACGAGAGAACCTCCTCCAGCGCTACGCGCTCCACCCACCCCATGAGGGCCAGACCAGTCAGCAGGTAGACGACCGACAGGCCGCCGTAGAACAAGAGCGAAGGCAGCATCTGCGCCGGCCCCTGCCCAGCCATGGCGGCCGCCCGAAGCAGGTTTACGGCACCGGTCACAGGGATCCAACGCGAGATGACCTGCACCCAGACAGGCAGGTATTGCACCGGGAAGACGAGACCGCAGACCAAGTAAATGACCCAGAAGAGGGTGTTCTGGGAGAGGTACGTATCGCGGGTGTAGAGCATCACGGCCCCGAGCAGGATGGAGAGACCGAACAGCCCGACCCAGGTGGCCGCTGCGGCGGCTGCCACCCCGCCCCAGCTAACGTGCGACAGGTTCAGACCGAAGGGCCAGGCAAAGAGCATCGCTAACAGGAACTCGCCGCCTGACACAGCAGTTTGCTGAATCATCACCGCAAGCAGATAGCCGGGCCGGCTGACGGGCGTCAGAAACAGACTCTCCAGGGTCCCCTCACGCCGCTCACTGATCAGGCTGCGGCTGACGTTGAGCATCGTGCGTACCGACAGGGTGTAGACGCCGGCGCCGAGAATGAGATAGGTCATATAGTCCGAAGTGCCGCTGTAGCGGACGAAACTGGCGTCCACCTGGCGCTGGAACAGGACCACGTACATGAAGTAGCCGAGGGCCACCGTGTACATGGCCGTGATCATGTTCCCGACGAAGAAGCTCCACTGGTAGGCCCGGCGGTTCACAATGAAGTTCCGCCTCATCACCGCAAGCAGTGGCCGGACGCTGGCGAGGCCCATGCCGATCCCTCCTTTGGTTCGCGCGTGCAGTTCGACGGGTCTTGCCGGCAGCCGGCCGGTGCCTGTCTGAGTTTCACGCTCTCGCTCAACGCTCCTTAATTGCGGAAGTACGCCCGCAGCAGCTGCGGCAGAGCGTCCATTCTGTGGAGGTCGGCCCGGTAGTAGACGAAGCCGCCCTGCTTTTCACTGCTCACCAGCCCCGCCTCACGCAGCATCTTCAGGTGACGTGACACGGTGGGCTCCGCCAGTCCCATGTTGGTCGCCAGTTCCTGCGTGTACCGGGGCTGCTTCACGACCGCCTTGAAGATCGCGAGCCGGGTTTCATCAGCAAGAGCCTTGAGCGCGGCCAGCAAGTCCGGCGGCACGCGGGCGGGCTGAGGAGCCGCAGCCGTCGAAACGTTGACAAAGATGATCAGGTCCCGGCCCACGTTGCCAATCATCAGATGGGGCGCCGCAAAGGTCGATGGAATACAGGTGATCCGATCTAGTTCCACCACTGCGTAGCGGAAGTCGCGATACTTGTGGAAGATTAGCTCCCCTGTCGCACTGTCGTAGCTAATGCGACTGTTAAGGCCTGTCAGGTACGCGATTGGGTCCGTCCGGTCGAGGTGCGCGGCTTCCCGAGCTAGCGCTGCCTGCAGCAGGGGGCGGCGCAGCTCCCACTCGGCGGCAAAGACATCTTCCCGGTAACGGCTGAGGCAAGCTAGCAGGCGCCGTTTGAATGCCTCCGGATGACTGCGCGCCGCCTCTCTGGCACGTTGCACGTCGGCGGTCAGTCCTCCATCTTCCTCACCGCACGCCACGCGCGCGACCTCATGAGCGGGGACCGCCTTGAGTGCCGCCAGGACGCGGTCTATCGGCGCATCCTGTGCCGCGTGGTGCAGCAGGTCAGCGATGTCCAGCCACTGATTAAAGTGGTGGCCGAAGTACTCCACCTCGCCCCGCAGGTCAGGGGTCATCGCTCTCAAGGCAGCCTCGGCCCAAGCAGCGGACCCCGCATGGTGTGAGGGATCGGCAAGGACGTGCAGGCTGGTGACCATCTCGTGGGCCGGGGCCAGCAACAGGCGGATTTTTTGGCGGAGGGGATCGTGGTCAGCATGAAAAGGCATCGTCCTACTCCCCTTTGATTAGCTTATTTGCTAATTGACTTCACCCTCCGCCATGATGGCATACTCACTAGCCCGGGTCAAGGCGGGACGGCTCAGGTTTGAGCCCCGCTTCCCCAAAACGACACCAAAAAGCGCCAGTCCCCGGAAGACGGGCGCTCCTATCTGTGACTCAC
>CALMNP010000027.1 GCA_937868875.1 uncultured Bacillota bacterium
ACCGCCGGGCGCCGCAGCCGCCGTCCCGCAACACCGCCACCATCTAGACCGGCGGGCGCCCGCGGTCCGGGCGGCCCTACCGGCACCATTGAAACAGGCCTGCCGCCCCCGGGGGCGGCGCCACGCCGGAACCGCGGACCTCGACTCCGCCCGGGCCGGCCCTACAGGAGAGATCACCGTGCTGCTGGCCATTGACGTGGGCAACTCCAACATCAAGCTCGGCGCCTTCGAGGGAGACCGCCTGATGGAGCACTGGCGCGTCGCCACCGACAGGCATCACACCGAGGATGAGTACGGCATCCTGCTGAACGACCTCTTCCAGAGCCGCGGCCGGTCCTTTCGGGACTTTTCGGCCGTGGCCATCTCCACGGTGGTGCCGCCCCTCACCCCCACGCTGGAGGAGGTCTGCCGCAAGTACTTCGGCGTGGAGCCGTTGATCGTCGGCGGGCCCGGGGTGAAGACGGGCCTCAAGGTCCGCTACGACAACCCGCGGGAGGCCGGGGCGGACCGCATCGTCGACGCCGTTGCCGCTTACTCGAAATACGGCGGGCCGGTCATCGTGGTCAAGTTCGGCACCGCCACCACCTTTGACGCTGTCTCCGCCGACGGCGAGTTCCTGGGCGGGGCCATCGCCCCCGGCGTCTCCATCTCGACCGAGGCCCTGTTCGCCCGGGCCGCCAGGCTTCCCCGCATCGACCTGGTAAGGCCCAAGAGCGTCATCGGCAGAACCACGGTGGACAGCATGCGGTCCGGCATCCTCTACGGCTTCGCCGGCCAGGTGGACGCCCTGGTGACGCGGATGCGCCAGGAGATGAAGGCGCCTGAGGCCACGGTGGTGGCCAGCGGCGGCATGGCCGAGCTGATTGCGCCGGAGACGCGCACCGTCAGCGTTGTGGACCCCTCCCTCACGCTGGAGGGGCTGCGCATCATCTGGGAGCGGAACCTGGCGACGGTCTGACTGCGACCGCCAACAGCCGCAAACGACGGACAAACGCCCGTGGGCCTTCCCACGGGCGTTCCTGCTGTCATGTCACTCTGCGTCACCCGTTGGAGGAGCGGGGAAGGCCTTTAGGTCCTTCGCCCATAGGTACGAGATCCTTGCGGCATGGGGAGTGTTCTGCCAGGCCGGCTCACGGTGGGAAATCGAGGCGAGTACAGCCCCGGTCTTGGAGCCGAGCTTAGCCAGCACGAGGCTCATGTCTTCCTTTTCACTGTCGGAGAACAGATTCTCCTGGGGGGTGACTAGTGGGACAAGGACCTCGCCCTCACCCCGCGTTGTGGGTACCACATCTATGCATGCCATCCCCGTGCTCTCCATCCAACCAAGGATGTAGGAGAAGTTGTCGGGCACCGGCCCCATGTTCAGCCGCGCATAGGGGAAGCCGCTGATACTTACCCCTTCGCGCTGGAAGTGTAGGAAATCGGCGTAGAACCAAAGTTTCATGAGCTTGACCTTGAAGAGGTGGCCGGCTAACCCGCTGGCAAAGATGAGGGCCATCTGGCCCAAACGCTCGAGGCTTGGGCGTCGAAAACCGGTGTACTCACTGGGCGCCTCCCTCGTCAGGACGCCTTCTACGGCACTGGCCGCCTGCTCCTTGTAGTAGGCGGTGGAATCAAGCACCTTGGACCGGAGCATCTCACGCTCGGCGTTAGTGAGTTTGCAGCTTGGCGAATCCAGTGCCTCCAGGACGAAGGATGGATCGTTCATCTTGGAGATCAGGAGGTTATGGGTATTGTCTTGCAGGGCCCCTCTTTCATAGCGCTGGACCGTGATCGGACCCCAACCAAAGAGCCTGGCCACGCCCCTTTGACTCAAGCCATACCGTTGCCTGATGGACGCGATCTCCCTGGGACTTAGCAGTCCATGGCGCCTCCGGTACTCTTCGTAGGCACTGACCAGGATGGCGTTTTCGGCCTCCGGCGTCAACACTTCGTCGCCGCAAACGGGGCAAATGGGCACGGCCGTCTTGACCGCGACGTGCTCCCCTCGAACCACTATGGAGTGCTCCCGCTCCTCTGGTCTGGTCTCTCTTTCGTCATAGCACGTATAGCAGAAGGCCACGGCACATCCTCCTTGACTGGCTACCTGAAGTGCCGTCGAATCTGGGTCTGAGGAGGGTGAAAGGACAGAACAGTAATGTGACCACCACGCGGATGCGGTTTGAGTTTTATGTACAGGTCTGTGGCCGGGTCAGGCAGAGTCACAAGGAAGAACCAGATATCCCCGGGCCTTTGGGGGTCGCGGTCGGGGTGGGGACCTTTGCAGTAATCTGAGACCGTTAGTCCCACGAGAATGTCGCGCACGTCGTCCGTAGTCATACCCAGGTTCGCAACCGCCTGTAGGTTACGCGGCTCAAGATGCCATTTCCCTAGAAGAATAAGAGCCTTGGCACTGTCAAGAAACTGATTGACGTCTTCCCGGCTGGAGTACTGATCCCGGTGTGGCTCGGCACGCAATAGGCATCCCACCCGTGAGGATCATGCTCAGCTTTATGCTATCATTTGATAGCACTGGCCGCAAGTGATTTCTCGCGGGGGGCCTGGCCGCCACATGGCCCCCGGTCCGGGCCGGCACACTGAGTGTGCCGCGCCTCCGGCCACTGGTGTTGGCAGCCCTCGTTGCCGCCCTTGCAGCCCTGTGGTTGGTCGGCTGGCTTCTGCCAATCGGGCGGCAGGCGGCTTCTCTAGCCCCGGCCTAGGCGTGGCGGGTCATGACCTCAGCCACGAACAGGTCGCGGAAGCCCAGCGTCCGGTAGAGACGCTCCGGATCGCCGCCTGTGCCGGTCTGCAGCACGGCCAGGGTGGCCCCCTGCGCCCGGGCCAGGTCCAGGGCACGCCGGACCATGGCCCCCGCCACTCCGCGCCGGCGCGCCTTCGGAATGGTGGATACGGCATAGAGCCCGGCCGTGTCCCCCTCGACGAAGAGGCAGGTGGTGGCCACCGGCTCCCCGTCCACCACGCCCAACAGGCCGGTGACCTGCGGGTGCCGCAGCGAACGCAGGTTCATCTCGTACATCACCTGGTGCATGTCCGGCGGCACCTCGAACCCCTCCAGGAAGACGCGGCACCACGCATGATATTCGGCGGGTCTTCCGGCCTCCAGGACCTGGAGCGGCGCCGATGCCGGACCCGCGGCGGGAGCCTGTCCGACGGCCCCGACCCGTCCGTCCTCGCCCAGATCGTAGACCATCACCGTCTGCCGGTATTCCGTCCGGTACCCCCGCGCCATCAGGGCGCGGCGCAGCCCGGACGGGGCGGAAGCCGGCGTCAGATAGACGGAAGGTGGAATGCGAAGGCGGAGAAAGGGCGCCTCCAGGCGCGCCAGGTCCGTCCCCAGATTGTCCGGCGGAAAGCGCAGGCTCATCGCCCGGTTGATGAGCAAGGCCGGGCACTCCGGGTTGATCAGGACCGCGGCGCCTTCCACCGGCAGGGTCTGAGCCAGCAGGGAAAAGTAGGCACGCTCATTGTCCTCCGCTCGCTCCCAGGTCAGAACTGCTGTCACGCGCAGCCTCCTCCCTCGATGCACCGGCCCCGCTGGTCGCAGGCGGGGTCCTATCGTCCGCGGAAGCGCGGCTTTCGCCTCTCCAGGAAAGCCCCGGCGCCCTCCCGAAAGTCCTCGCTCAG
This sequence comes from uncultured Bacillota bacterium, assembly GCA_937868875.1. Taxonomy (GTDB): domain Bacteria; phylum Bacillota; class Sulfobacillia; order JAMDAP01; family JAMDAP01; genus JAMDAP01. Next base: position 3,625 of record CALMNP010000027.1, read on the forward strand.
GCAGGCGGCGACGAAGGCCTTCGCCCCGTTGTCGTCCACCGCAGCCAGAGCGGCCTTGACGGAGCGCATGGCCAGGGGGGCGTTGGCGGCAAGCCCCTCGGCCCAGGCCAGAGCCTCGTCCAGGACCTGCCCCTCCGGGGCCAACCGGTGAACCAGCCCCAGGGCTAAAGCCTCTTGGGCCTCCGCAGTGCGGCCGGTCAGCAGCAGGTCCCGGCCCCGGGACGGCCCGACGGCCCGGGTCACGCGGGCCACCAGGCCGGGGGTGAGCGCCGCCCCCAGCCGCACGGCAGGCACGCCGCAGACGGCCTTTCCCGAGGCCAGGCGGAGGTCGCAGGCCAGAGCCAGCTCGAGGCCGCCTCCCAGGGCCGCGCCGTCCATCGCCGCCACTGTGGGAATGGGCAAGGCCTCCAGCCCGCCGAGGAGCCCCTCCACGACGTCCAGGAACAGGTTGGCCCGGTGCTCGTCATAACTTGTCATTTCGGTCAGGTCTGCCCCGGCGGCAAAAACGCCGCCCTCGCCGTGCAGGACCAGGCAGCGCGGCCCGGCCTCCGGGCTGGCCGTCTCCCGGGCCAGGTCGGCGACCCGCTGCCCCAGCAGCTCCCAGGCCGCCAGGTGAAAGGCGTTGCGCCGCGACTGACGGGTCCAGGACCAGACGCGAACCAGGCCGCGGTCCTCCTCAGTCAGACGGAAGTCTGCGGCCGTCCAGCGGCGGGTGCTCAAAGGGCCTCTCCACCTTCCCAGTTCAGGCTCTACTTCGGCGCCGCCGCAATCCTTCCCTCTCCTCCCCGGTATGGTCTCCCTCACGTGGTACACTGAATGCGTCAGTGTCTGAGGAGGTGCCCCGTGCAAACCCGCTTTAAACTATCTCTCCGCCGCCCCATCATCTGGGCCGCGCTCTGGGCGGCCATCGTCATCGCCGGCGTGGCCCGGCTGGGTCCACTCTACTTCCCCGCCTTCCTGCTGGCCGGCGTCCTGCTGCTGGGCGTCGGCATCTGGGCCAACGCCGGCCCCGGCATCGTGACCTCCCTGGAGGATGAGGGCGGCGTCCTGGTGATCCGCCAGGTCCTGGGCGGCCGCGAGGAGGTGGCCTGGGGCGAGGTGACCGAGGCGTCGGTGCTGCAGCGCCAGGACAAGGTGATGCTCTACCCGCTCCTGCGTCTGAAGACGCAAAGCGGGAGGAACGTGTTCCTCCCGCTCTATCTGGTGGACAATCCTCCCGGTCTGAAGAGACTGATTCGCGACCGGGCCGGCCTGGAGCCCGCCCCTCTGGTCGAGGCAACGGAGACCGAACGCTGGGTACGGAGCGCAGAAGGCTGAGTCAGGCGGCCGAGGGCGGGGCCGTCTAGCCCTGCTCCTCCTTCAGCCACCGCGCCGCATCCGGTGCGTGATAGGTGAGGATGAGGTCGGCGCCGGCCCGTTTGATGGAGGTGAGAATCTCCATCGTCAGCCGCCGCTCGTCGATCCAGCCGTTATGGGCGGCGGCCTTGACCATGCTGTACTCGCCGCTGACGTTATAGGCGGCGACCGGAACGTCCACCTGGTCGCGCACCTGGCGGATGACGTCCAGGTAGGAGAGCGCCGGCTTGACCATGACGATGTCGGCCCCTTCTTCCAGGTCCAGCCGGACCTCGCGCAGGGCTTCCCGCGCGTTGGCCGGGTCCATCTGGTAGCCGCGGCGGTCGCCGAACTGCGGCGCCGAGTCGGCCGCCTCGCGGAAGGGACCGTAGAACCCGGAGGCGTACTTGGCGGAGTAGGCCATGATCGGCACCTGGCTGTGGCCGTTGCCGTCCAGGGCCTCACGGATGGCGGCGACGCGGCCGTCCATCATGTCCGAGGGAGCCACCATGTCAGCTCCGGCCTCAGCGTAGGCCAGGGCTGTCTTTGCGATCAGCTTGAGGGTCTCGTCGTTGTCCACGTCGCCGTCATGGATGACGCCGCAGTGGCCGTGGCTGGTGTATTCGCAGAGACATACGTCCGGCACCAGGTAGAGGTCCGGGAACTCCGCCTTGGCCTCGCGCAGGGCCCGAGCCACAATGCCGTCCTCGGCGTAGGCGCCCGTGGCCAGGAGATCCTTGCTCTCGGGCAGGCCGAAGAACATCACGGACGGGACGCCCAGCTTCACCAGGCTCTCCAGTTCCCGCTTCATCTCGTCCAGCGAGAGGCGGTACTGGCCCGGCATGGCCTCGATCTCCTGGCGCACTCCGGTGCCCGGGCAGACGAACATGGGATAGATGAAGTCCTTCACCGACAGCTCCGTCTCGCGCACCATCCGGCGGATGGTGTCATTGCGGCGCAGCCGGCGCGGACGCTGAATGGGAAAGCTCATGGATCGGCGCTCCTTTCGTCATCAGGCCCTTCCGGCGCTCAGGCCGGCCCCAGGTGGCGGGCCAGGGCCTCCGCCAGGGCGGCGACGGTGGCGGCCCCGGGAACCACGTCCACCGGCAGGCCGCGCTCCCTGGCCGCCGCCTCGGTCTGGTGCCCGATGCAGGCCACGGCCACCGGTCCCAGCAAGTCCTGGGCGTCCTCGCCCAGAAGGTCCAGAAAGTTGTTGACTGTGGACGAACTGGTAAAGGTGACGGCGTCCACCCGCCCCGCCAGCAGCAGATGCCGCAGGGCGCCGGCGCCGGACCGTTCCGGCCGGTTGCAGTAGACCGTCACCTCGTCCACAACGGCGCCAGCCCCACGCAGCCCATCCGGCAGCAGGGCGGAAGCCAGGTCACCCCTGGCCAGCAGCACCCGTTCCCCGGGCCGCAGGTGGGGCAGCATGGCGGCCAGCACCCCGCGGCCGCTGTATTCATCGGGCACGAGCCCCGCCGTCAGCCCCCTGCGCCGGAGGTGGGCCGCGGTCTGCTCACCCACGGCGACGATGCGGAGCATCCCGGATCCCAGAAGGTCCCCGGGCGATAGGCCTCTGACGGCCATGCGCCCCAGCAGACCGTCCACCCCGTTCTGGCTGGTGAAGACCAGCCAGGCGCAATCCCGCAGCCGGTCCAGGGCCTGGTCCACCGGCGACCAGTCCTCCGGCGGCTCGATGCGAATCACGGGGAAGACCAGCGGCTCGGCGCCGAGGGTCCGCAGTCGCTCAGCCAGGGAGCCTGCGGCTCCCTCCGCCTGGGTGACGATGACCCGGCGCCCGGACAGCAGGCCCTGCGCCGTCATGGCTGCGACATGGGCCTGGCGGGAGCGTCCCAGCCGCGGCGGTCAGGGCCGCCCAGCCTTGCCAGAATGTCGGCGGCGCCCCGCGCCAGCAGTTCCTCGGCCAGGGACACGCCCATGGCCTCGGCCTCCTCGGGCTTGCCGCGCCGGGAGCCGCGAATCAGCAGGGAGCCGTCCGGTTCGGCAACCATGCCCTCCAGCACCAGGACCCCGCCCTCCGGGCCCTCGTCCAGGCAGCCCAGGGCGCCGATGGGCACATGGCAGCCACCCTCCAGCCGGCGCAGCAGGGCCCGCTCGGCCAGGGTGGCGGCGTACGTGTCCGGGTCGTGCAGGGGCCGGATGGCCTCCAGAATGGCCGTATCCTCCGTCCGAACCTCGATGCCCAGGGCCCCCTGGCCCACGGCGGGCAGGGAGATGCTGGTGGGGAGGATGGTGGAAATCCGCTCCTTCAGGCCCAGGCGGGCGAGGCCGGCAGCGGCCATCACCAGCACGTCGAACTGGCCCTCGTCCAGCTTGCGCAGGCGGGTGCCGACGTTGCCCCGCACCGGCAGGACTTCCAGGTCCGGTCGGTACTTCTTGATCTGGGCCACGCGGCGCAGGCTGGAAGTGCCCACACGGGCGCCCTGGGGCAGGTCATCCAGGCTGTCCACGGCCGGCCGGGCCACCGGGGTCACCAGGGCATCCCGCGGGTCCTCCCGGTGCGTGACAGCGCCGATGGTCAGTCCTTCCGGCAGTTCGGTGGGAACGTCCTTCAGGCTGTGAACGGCCATGTCCACGGAGCCGTCCAGGAGCGCGGTCTCCAACTCCTTGACGAAGAGCCCCTTCCCGCCCACCTTGTCCAGGGAGACGTTGAGGACCTGGTCACCCAGGGTCTTCATGCTCAGAATCTCGAACAGTTGGCGGCCGTTCCGGCCCAACTCGGCGGCGACCCACTCTGTCTGAACCATGGCCAGGGCGCTGTCCCGACTGCCCACGCGAAAAACGCGCACGGCCGCCCCTCCTTCCAAGTCGCTTGGCGTTGCCTCCAACCGCCCGGGCTCAGGGCCTGCCGGCGGCGAAGCTGCGCGGCCTTCTTAGAAGCCGTGCAGCCTGCTGGCAAAGAGGTTGATCACGTAGAAGTTGGCCATCACCGCAATAAACCCTGCAATGGACAGGTAGGCGGCTCGCCGGCCGTTCCACCGCAGGGCCAGGCGGGCCAACAGGTAGAGCCCATAGACGACCCAGGTGAACACCGACCAGATGACCTTCCATTCGAACAGCCAGGACGTCCAGGCGGCCTGGGCCCAGAAGACGCCGGCCACCAGGCCGATCGTCAGCAGCGGGTATCCGGCCTCGATGAACCGGAGGCCGAAGCGATCCAGCACGTCCAGGGGCGGAAGGCGGTAGAAGAACACGAAGAAGGCCTTGTCTCTGAGCTGTTTCTCCTGCAGCAGGTACATGACCCCGGAGATGAAGCTCAGCGCAAACAAACCGTAGCTGGCGTAGGCGAAAAGGATATGGAAGACCAGGCGCGTACCGGACAGGGCCGGCACGTCCATGGTGGCCCTTGGTGCGGCGGCGGTGCCCAGCAGGAACACCACCAGCACCGGAATCAAAAACACCCCCGCGATCTTGACGGGGTGCAGCAGGTCAAGAAGCGTGTAGTTCAGGGCCACCACCCAGGTGAAGAAGAGGGCGGCGTCCTCCATGCTGAGGAACGGCACGTGCGACGGGTTTCGCCAGATGCTCAAAACCAGGGCCGCGGTGTGGGCCAGGAAGGCCAGGCGCAGCAGGAATGAGGAGGGTCGGCTCCACTCCTCAGCGTAGAGGTAGGCGCCGTGGCTCAGAGCCGCCACCGCGTAGAGGATGAGCGCCAGAATGACGAGGCCCAGGCTACCGACGGCCATGCGCGGCACCTCCCTGGGGAGCGAGGCCCTCCAGGGCCGGGCTCATCGCCTCCGTCTTGTCTTCTGACGCGTTGCGGTCCTGGCCGCTCTCCAGGTTAAAGAGCTGCGTGACCGCCTCCAGGTAAAGCTCGCCCTGGGAGGCCGAGGCGAACTCCTTGATGCGCAGCGTGGGGTCGTTCAGCAGCTTGTTCACGAGGGTCACGGTCATGGCCTCGATCACCGACCGCTCGCGCTCGCCCAGCTCGGGCAGCCTGGCCAGAGCCCGCTCCAGCTCCGCCTTACGGACGGCATCCGCCTTGTCGCGCAGCGAACGGATGAGGGGCACCACGTCCTGGGTCTTGAGCCAGGAGTCGAACCTGGCCACCTCTTCCTCAATAATCCGCTCCACGCGGCGGGCCTCGCGCTTGCGCTCCCGCAGGTTGGCGGCCACGGCGGCCTCCAGGTCGTCGATGTCGTAGAGGAAGACGTTCTCCAGCCGGCTGCACTCGGGGTCGATATCACGGGGCACGGCGATGTCGAAGAGGAAGATGGGACGGCCGCGCCGCACGGACATGGCCCGGGTGAGGTGCTCACGGGTCAGCACCAGGTTGGGAGCCCCGGTGGAGCTGATGACCACGTCGGCCTGCTCCAGCCAGTGCTCCATGTCGTCCCAGCGAACCCCCAGGCCGGCGTACTGCTGGGCCATGGCCACCGCCTTCTCGTAGGTGCGGTTGGCCACGGTAATCTGGGAGACCCCGGCCTGCACCAGGTGCCTGGCGGTAAGGTCGGCCATCTCGCCGGCGCCCAGAATAAGGACCTTGCGCCCGCCCAGGTTGGAGAAGACCTTGCGGGCCAGCTCCACGGCGGCATAGGGCACGGAGACTGCGTTGTGAGAGATGCCGGTCTCGGTGTGCGCCCGCTTGCCCACGGTCAGGGCCTGGCTGAAGAGGGCGTGCAGGGTCTTGCCCACGGCGCCCTGGTCGGCCGAGGTCACGTAGGCCTCCTTGATCTGGCCGAGGATCTGGGTCTCGCCCAGGATCATCGAGTCCAGGCCGGTGACCACGGTGAACAGGTGGCTTACAGCCTCCTGGCCGTGGTGAACGTAAAGGTGCTCAGAGACGCCGGAAAGCCCCAACTCTCGCCCCCGGGTGTCGAGAAAGCCCTTGAGGGCATTCGCAACGGGGTGGAACTGGGGCGACACCGCATAGAGTTCGGTTCGGTTGCAGGTGGACAGGACCACCGCTTCCTCCAGCTCCGGCACCTGCCGGAGTTGTCCCAGCGCATCCAACAGTCCCTGTCCGGAGAAGCTCAGTCGCTCTCGCACCTCAACCGGTGCTGTCCTGTGGTTGAGCCCAACCAGAATGATGTGCACGGCGACTCACCTTACCGCTCAGACTTGCAGCCCTGGCGTCACGCGTTACGGGCTCGTGGGGCCCCGGACGCCGCTACTGTGGCTTGGTGCCCACGTGCAGGCAGGTCATGCCGCCTGACAGCGGGATCACCCGAACGTCCCTGAGGCCGGCCTCGCGGAAGATCTCAGACAGCTCCTGCTGTTCCGGGAACCTGGTGAGCGAGTGCGGGAGATACGTGTAGGGGCGCACGCGCCCGGCACGGCCGCGCATGACCAGGCGGTCGATGAGCGGGACGATGTTGTAGAAGTACAGGAAGAACAGGGCGCGCCAGACCGGGTTCTGCGGCTTGCTGATCTCCAGCGAGACCACGCTGCTGCCGGGGCGAACCACGCGGGCCATCTCCGACAGCGTCTTCTTGATATCTGACACGTTTCGCAGCGCAAACCCGATGGAGGCGCCGTCAAAGGTGTTGTCGTCGAAGGGCAGGTCCATGGCGTTCCCTTGCACCCAGGCGATGCGGGCGCCGAGGGGCGACCCCTCCACCCGCTTCCTGGCCACGGCCAGCATCTCATGGGAGAAGTCCAGGCCGGTCACGTGACCCCTCTCCCCCACCTGCCGGGCGGTCAACCGGCTCAGGTCGCCGGTGCCGCAGGCCACGTCCAGGTGGTGGTCGCCCGGCCGCAGGCCGGTTACCTGGAGAAACGCCTTATGCCAGAAGCGCAGCATCCCCGCCGTCATGACCCGGTTCATCAGGTCGTACTCGCCGGCGATGGTGTTGAACATCTCCTGAACGTACCGTTCCTTGCCCTCGGGGCCGATTTCCTCGAGGATGTTCGCCAACAAAGGCACTCCTTCCGGTCCCATGATAACACAACGCCAGTCACGGACACACCTATGAAAGGACTAGCTGCAGATTTCCTGCAGGGCTAGCCTTTTTGGATGGATCGAAGGCGGCAAGTTCCCGGCTGATCTCTTCAGATGCGTTTCCAGGGACAGGCAAACCATTCCAGCCAATCCAGAAGCAGGTACAGCGCCAGGCCCATGGCACCCATAGCTATGACCGCCGCAAACATCTCGTCGTAGGCGATACGGGACCAGGCATTGACCATAAAGTAGCCGATGCCTGTGCTGGTGGCGAAGGTCTCCGACAGAAAGAGCACGGCGATGGCGGTTCCCAGGCCGTTGCGCAGCGCGGTGAAGATCTCGGGCAGGGCGGCCGGCCAGATGACATGGCGGAACAGGTCCCACTCCGTGCCGCCCAGGGACTGCACCGACAGGACGGAGCCGCGGCTGACGCCGCGGGCGGCGTCCCGGGCCGTAACCAGGATCTGAAAGCCGACCACCAGGGCGATGAAGGAGGCCTTGGCCATGTCGCCGATGCCCAGGAGGACCATGACGATGGGCAGGAAGACCACCTTGGGCACGGGGTAGGTCAGGTAGATGAGAGGCGGCGCCAGCCGGGGCGTCCAGCGGGACAGCCAGGAGCGGCGGCGCGGTACGAGGTCGGCCTGCTCCTGGCGCCCCAGATAGAGACCCAGGGGCACGGCCACCACCACCGACATCACCAGGGCAGCGACGACGCGCCAGGTACTCACCCAGACGTGAAAAGGCATCCCCTCGCTGAGGCTTCGGCGCAGGGCCACGAAGGCCGGCAAGGGGCCGGGGAGCGCCAGGCTGTGGACGACCACGGCTAGAAGCTGCCAGGCCCCCAGCAGCAGGGCGGCGGCTATCAGGGTGTAGAGGGCCGGCAACCAGCGGCTGGGCGCTGCCAGGCCGCGGCCGGAGCGCGCAGGCGTGCTCCCAACGCTCATGCCGCCACCCCCTTCTCCAGTGCATCCCGAACCCGCGTGCACTGAGCGTAGAAGTCCGGGTGGCGCCGGTAGGCTGGGTCGCCGGCCTCCGGGTTGGCGATGTCCGCCACGACCCGTCCCGGGTGCGGCGAGAGCACCAGCACGCGCTGGCCCAGGAAGACAGCCTCCTCGATGCTGTGGGTGACCAGGACCAGCGTGGGCGCATAGCTTCGCCACGCCTCCAGCAGCAGGTTCTGCAGATCCTCGCGGGTCAGGGCGTCCAGCGCCGAGAAGGGCTCATCCATCAGCAGCAGGTCCGGCTGGAGGCAGAGCGACCGGGCGATGGCCACGCGCTGCCGCTGGCCGCCCGAGAGTTGGGCCGGAAAGCGCTGTCGGACCTCCCAGAGCCCGACCCGCCGCAGGGCCTCCTCTACCCGCGCGGCCTGCTCCGCCCGGGGCACCCGGCGCACCTCCAGTCCCAGGGCGGCGTTGTGCCACACCGTCTTCCAGGGTAGGAGGCCGAAGTCTTGAAGCACCAGGGCCGTCCCCGGGCGGCGGGGACGGATCGCCTCGCCCGCCACCTGCACCTCTCCCTCGCCAGGGGCCAGCAGACCGGCCAGGACGTAGAGCAGAGTGCTCTTGCCGCAGCCGGAAGGTCCAATAACGGCACAGCTCTGGCCCGGGGCCAACGACAAGCTGACCCCGGCCAAAGCCGCCACCGGACCGGCCTGACCGTGGTAGGTCAGGCCGAGGTTGTTCACTTCTACCATGGACAGAGGGGACTCCCCCATTGCGAGGTTCCTGATGCCGGCCGGACCGGCGCCTGTCGGCGCTAGTTTTCTGTGAGCCCGGGCGCTGTCATCTTGTCTAGGGTGAGGCCGTCCTTGACCAGCTTCTTCGCCTTCAGCCACTCCAACACCGGCGTGAAGTCGGCATCCTTCGGCAGTTGGGGCAGCGGGAAGTCGGCGTACTCGTAGCTGTCCTTGAGGGGCTCGGGCAGCAGCTTCTTGTCCACCATGAACTGGCGGTAGGTAGCGTGGTCGGCGTTGATGTCGCTCACCGCTTTGGCGTAGGCCGCCAGCAGCTTCTTGACCGCGTCCGGGTGCTCGGTGATCAGCTTGCCGCGCAGAATGATGACGCTCTGGGTGAGGTTCTTGCCCTTGCTGTCATCCAGGAGGACCCTGGCGCCCTGCTTCTCGGCCAGAGTGGCCAGGGGGTCAGGCAGGGTGGCCGCCTCCAACTGGCCGCCGGCCAGCATCTGCATGCGCACGGGAATCTTGGGGACCTCGCTGTACTTGATGTCGCCGGGCTTGAGGCCCTGTGCCACCAGCATCTGCTCGGTCACCCACTCGATGACGGAGTTGCTGGAGATGCCGATGGCCACGCCCTTCAGCTGCTCCGGCCTGGTGATCTTGGACTTGGGCGACAGCAACAAGGCGAAGCGCCCCTCCTGCGGCGTGGCACCCAGGGACAGGGAGACGATCTTGGCGTCCCCGCCGCCGTTGATCAGCAGGGCGGCGCCGACGCTGTCCGACACGCCGCCGTCAATGGCGCCGGCGATGAAGGCCTGGTCGCGCTCCGTGGCGGAGGCGGTGGGCATCAGTTCGACGTCCAGGCCGGCCTCCTTAAAGTAGCCCTTGTCCTGGGCCACAAAGAACGGCAGGGAATCGATGATAGGCAGGAGGCCCAACGTCACCTTGACGGCAGGGACCTGCGCGGCGGGCTTGTCCGCGGTCGCGGGGGCCGTGGCGGGCGTCGCAGCCCTGCTGCCGCAGCCGGCCAGGACGGCGGCCAGCAGCAGAGCGGTAATCACCAGAACCAGGGACTTGTGGCGTGACAACACGGTTTCTCCTCCTGAAAGGCTTTTGTTTCTGGGACCGTTCCCGATGCGTTCAGCCTCTAGGCGGCACCGGTCAGCCCGGTCGCCAGCACGACAAACAGGAAGTACAGGATGCTGATATACCCGTTGACGTTGAAGAAGGCAGCGTTCAGCCGCGACAGATCGCCGGGGCTGACCAGCAGGTGCTCGTACCCGAGCAGGGCGGCGACCACCATCAGGCCCACCCAGTAGACCCAGCCGAGGCCCAGCATCAGGCCCACGGCCGCCAACAGGCCGACCACCACGAGGTGCACCCAGCGGGCCAGGGTCAGCGCGGCGGCGATGCCGAAGCGAGCCGGCACCGAGTGCACGCCCTCCTTGACGTCGAACTCGTAGTCCTGGCAGGCATAGATGAGGTCGAAGCCCGCCACCCAGAGGCCGGCGGCGATGCCCAGAATCACCGGCGGCCACGAAAGGGTACCGGTGACGGCCAGCCAGCCGCCGAAGGGAACGAAGAAGTAAGACAGGCCCAGCCAGAAGTGGCAGGCCCAGGTCCAGCGCTTCATATAGGAGTAAAGCACCAGCACCGGCACCACCACGGGCAGGAACACGACGCAGAGCGGGTTGAGCATGACCGCCGCCAGCACCAGCAGGCCGGTGGCCAGAGCGCCGTAGAGGCCCACGACGAACGGGCTGATGACGCCGCGGGGCAGGTGCCGGTTGGCGGTGCGCGGGTTGCGCGCGTCGACGAAGCGGTCGATCAGGCGGTTGAAGGCCATGGCCGAGGTGCGTCCGCCGAACATGGCCAGCGTGATCCAGCCCAGGGTAGACCAGCGGGGCAGGCCCCCCGCCGCCAGGAAGGCCCCGGCGTAGGCGAAGGGCAGGGCGAAGATGGTGTGTTCCCACTTCACCAGATCGGCGAAGGTCTTGGCGTTACGAAACACGGGCATTACAGCCCAAACTCCTTCCAGCGGCGGCTGACCTGCTCCTTCATGTCGGCCGACATGGTGATGTCGTCCGGCCACTCACGCTGGAAGCCCTCGCTCTTCCACTTGCGGGTGGCGTCGACGCCCAGCTTGCCGCCCAGGTGCGGCAGCGGGGCGGTGTGGTCCAGGGCGTCCACGGGACCCTCCGTAATCTCAGTGTCCCGCTTCCAGTCGGTATTGTTGAAGACTGTCCAGGCTGTGGTGGACAGGTCGTGGACGTCCACATCATGATCCACCACGACGATGAGCTTGGTCAGCATCATCAGGCCCATGCCCCAGAGCGCGTGAATGACCTTGCGGGCATGGCCCGGGTACCGCTTCTTGATGGAAACCAGGACGCAGTTGTGGAAGACGCCCTCGGCCGGCATGTTGTAGTCCGTCACTTCCGGCACCAGCATCTGAAGCAGCGGCAGGAAGATGCGCTCCGTGGCCTTGCCCAGGAAGTAGTCCTCCTGCAGGGGCTTGCCTACGATGGTGGTGGGGTAGACCGGGTTCTTCCGGTGCGTCACGCAGGTGACGTGAAAGACCGGGTACTGATCGGCCAGCGAATAGAAGCCGGTGTGGTCGCCGAAGGGGCCCTCGGTCCGCAGTTCGCCCAGTTCAACATAGCCCTCCAGGACGAACTCGGCGTTGGCCGGAACCTCCAGATCGACCGTCTTACACTTGACCAGCTCCACCGGCGCCTGGCGCAGGAAGCCGGCGAACATCAGCTCGTCGATGCCGGCCGGAAGGGGCGCGGTCGCCGAGTAGATGACGGCAGGGTCGGAGCCCAGCACCACCGCCACCGGCAGCCGGCGCTGTTCCGGGGTCAGGTGCTCATAGTGCTCGGCCCCGTGCTTGTGGAGGTGCCAGTGCATGCCGGTCGTCTTCTTATCGAAGACCTGAAGGCGGTACATGCCAATGTTGCGGTGTCCCGTCGCCGGGTCCTTGGTGAAGACCAGAGGCAGGGTGATGAAGGGACCGCCGTCCTGCGGCCAGCAGGTGAGGACGGGGAGCTTCGTCAGGTCCGGGTCCTCCTCCACCACTTCCTGGCAGGCGCCGCGGGCCACGTTCTTGGGCACGAAGTTGCCCAGCTCCGCCAGCTTGGGCAGGGCCTTGAGCTTGTCCCAGAAGCCGGTGACCTCCGGCGGCGTCATCAGGTCGCGGATGCGTCCGGCGATGTCGTCCAGGCTGTCCACTTCCAGTGCCAGCTGCATGCGCTTCAAGGTGCCGAAGGCGTTGATGAGAACAGGGTAGGGCGACCCCTCCACATTCTCAAACAGCAAGGCCGGGCCGCCGGTCTTGGTCACCCGGTCCGTGATCTCGGTTATCTCCAGATTGGCGCTCACAGGCGCCTGGATTCGCCTGAGCTCCCCAGACTTGTCCAGGGTCTCGATGAAGTGCTGCAAATCACGATAGGCCAAGGCCAACCCACCCTACAATTGAACTCAGGTTCAGTCACAGGTCAAGTCTACGGTTCACGCAAAAACCTGTCAAGAAAAGACGAACGACCTCAGCCTTGTGAGCGCCCAGGAAAAGGGGCACCCGCTGCGGGTGCCCCTTAGCTCTCTTGTAGCCTGGCCTGACGCCATTCCACTGCCTAGATCTCGCCGGCTCGCTTGATGTCCCGCTTCAGGCCCGGCTCGCCCGGCTGCCAGTTGGCCGGGGCACCGAGCCCCGTCTCCCGATTAAACTGAACCGCCTGAATCAGGCGAAGCAGCTCAGCCGTGCTCCGCCCCACCTCCAGCGGGTAGACGAGGTAGAGGGCAATGCGGCCGTCCGGATCGATGAGGACCGTGACGCGCCGGGCCACCCCGGCCTCAGGGTCCAGGGCGCCATAGAGCCAGGGGATGTAGCCGCTGCGGTCGGAGAGCAGCGGGAACGGCACGCGCCGCGCGCTGGGCGAGACCTCGGTGAAGACCTTGTGGGCGTAGATGCTGTCGGTGCTGAGGGCCAGGACCTCCACGTCGAGCCGCTTCAGCTCCTCGTAAACGGCGGCGACCGCCGCCAGTTCCGTGGGTCAGACGAAGGTGAAGTCGCTGGAATAGAAGAACAGCAGGATCCAGTGTCCGAGCAGGTCGCGGAGGCGCACCTGCCCGGCGGTCTGGGTGTCGGGGAAGTAGGTTTCCGCCACAAAGTCGTAGGCCGGCAAACCCACCGGAGCCTCGCGGGCCAGAGGCATCACCACGGCCATCACTCCCGGGTCATTTTGTATCCATATTATGAAACGCCCTGGTGGGGCGCGACGGCCTGCGCAAAACCCTCCAGCAGGCAGGATTTTCCCACTCCATTCCCGTTGCAAGACCCGCCTATTCCCTATTTCGAAACCTCTAAGTTTACCTTTCCCTTGTAGGGTGCTAAAATGGGTGTACCGACTTCCGGACCGCAAGTCTTGCCAAGGCTTTCCACCGCGTGACGCAAGGAGGCTCGAGAAGCCCATGACCACCCAACTGTATCAGACGCGTCGCCGGCTGATTACGGCCATCAAGAAGAAGGGCACGATGGCCGTGGGCGACCTGGCCGACGAGCTGGGCGTCACCGGCATGGCCGTCCGCAAGCACCTGGCCGGGCTGGAGCGCGACGGGCTTGTAACCGCAACCCTGGAGCACCGGGAGACCGGGCGACCGCGCTACGTCTATTCGCTGACCCAGCTGGCCCACGACCTGTTCCCCCAGAGCTACCACCACATCGCCTTGAACGTCCTCGACGACATCGCCGAGCTGTATGGCCCGGCGGAAGTCAACCGCGTGCTGGGCCGGCGCTCCGACCGGATGGAGGAGCGGTATCGGAAGGCCGTCGAGGGCAAGGATATCCCCGACAAGGTTGCAGACCTGAGCCGGATGCGTGACGAAGACGGCTTCCTGGCCGACTGGGAGCGGGAGGGCGACGCGTTCGTCCTCCGCGAACACCACTGCCCCCTCTTCCAGGTGGCGTCCGAGCATCCGGTCGCCTGCTCCCTGGAACTGCAGATGTTCCGCAACCTGATGCCCGAGGCCGAGGTTTCCCGCTCCCACTGCCAGGTGGATGGTCAGCACGTCTGTACGTACCACATCCGGCCCCGGCAGGTCGCCGCCGGCGGGCAGACTGAGACGGCGGGCAGCAAGCGGGCGCGCCCCGAGACTCCGGAAACCGGGAGGTGACCATCCGTGCAGAAACCACGGCGCCTGGTCGTCGCCATCACCGGCGCGAGCGCGTCCCGCTACGGAGTGCGCCTCCTGGAGGCCCTGCGCGAGGCTGGGGTGGAGACCCACCTCATCATCAGCCGCTGGGCCGAGGCCAACCTATTGCAGGAATCCTCGTATACGCCGGACTACGTGCGTTCCCTGGCCAGCCAGGTGCATGGGGACGGCAACCTGGGCGCCGCCGTGGCCAGCGGTTCCTTCCGCACCGACGGCATGGCCATCGTCCCCTGCAGCATGAAGACGCTGGCGGCCATCGCCACGGGCCTGACCGACAACCTCGTCGCCCGGGCCGCCGACGTGACGCTGAAGGAGGGGCGCAAGCTGGTGCTGGCGCCGCGGGAGACCCCCCTCTCCGCCATCCACCTGGAGAACATGCTGAAGCTGGCGCGACTGGGCGTCGCCATCATGCCGCCCGTCCCCGCCTTCTACGGACGGCCCCAGACCCTCGACGACCTGGTCGACCACTTCGTCGGCCGCGTTCTGGACCGGTTCGACGTGGAGCACAACCTCTACCGCCCCTACACCGGCGGCGGCGAGTCTTGACCGGCGGGATACCAGAGCGGGAGGCGACTCAAGGGTGCACCGAGTGATCACCGGCCATGTGGGCGACGGACGACGCCGGTTGGACTACACCGCCGTAGCCACGGAGGGCGGCCTCACCGTGACCCTCACGGGCGGCGACAGGGCCCACGTGGGTGCTGTGGCCGTCGCCCAGCCCCGGCCCAGCCTCAAGGACCCACGGCGCACCAGCGCCAGTACCTCGGTCATCACTGTGGTCGGGCATCAGGACGACGAAGTCGCCAGACCCCTGGCCCACCTGTTGGCCGCGAACACCGGCCAGCCGGCTGCTGTCAGCATCGGCATTCACTGGGATGACTGCACGGCGGACGACATCGAAGCGTCGCGCGCCATGGTCATGGAGGCGGGCCGGGCCGTGCTCTCGGCCCTGAAGTCCTAGGAGGCGTCACAGGCGTAACGGCGCAGCAACTGCGAACTTCGCGCCTGCCAAAGACCCCGAGGGGCTCTCCCCTCGGGGTCTTCCCGTATCCGAACGGACCCTGTGTCAAAGTACTGCGCCTAGGTTTTTTTCCTCCGCCAATGGGACAAACTCCCTTCTGAGTCCCGGTTGCAAACCCATAGATACTACTGTCAACCGGGGAAGGATTTAGCTCCCCCACTGTCTAAAGATTTCTTGCAACGACTTCACTGACAGGGGGTGGTATGGACAACCGGACTCCTGGCCCAATGTAGTACCGAGACTGCCACGGAGGTGTCAGCATGAACGGTTTCCTCGGACCCCTGCAGAAGGTCGGTAAGGCGTTGATGACCCCGGTCGCAGTGCTGCCCGCTGCCGGTCTGCTCCTGCGCTTCGGTCAGCCCGACCTGCTCAACATCAAGTGGCTCGCCGACGCCGGCGGAGCCCTCTTCGACAACCTGCCCCTGCTGTTCGCCATCGGCGTGGCCATCGGCCTGGCCAGCGAGGCGGGCGTGGCCGGCCTCTCCGGCATGGTGGCCTACTTCGTCATGACCAAGGTCGCCGTTGACTTCAACAAGGACATCAACATGGGCGTCCTTGCCGGTATCATCGCCGGTTCTCTGGCCGGCTGGGCCTACAACCGCTTCCACACCACCAAGCTGCCCGAGTTCCTGGGCTTCTTCGGCGGTAGACGGTTCGTACCCATCATCACTGCACTGTTGGCACTTATTCTGGGTATCGTCTTCGGCTTTGTCTGGCCCCCGATTCAGAACGTCATCAATGCCATCGGCCAGTGGATCATCGGCGCGGGCGCCCTGGGCGTCTTCGTGTTCGGTGTGATGAACCGCCTGCTTATCCCCCTTGGCCTGCACCACATCATCAACAGCCTGGTCTGGTTCGTGTTCGGCAACTACACCGACGCGACCGGCAAGGTGGTCACCGGCGACCTGAACCGTTTCTTCGCCGGCGACCCCAATGCGGGCGCCTTCATGACCGGTTGGTTCCCGATCATGATGTTCGGCCTGGTGGGTGTGGCCCTGGCCATCTACCAGGAGGCCAAGCCGAGCCAGAGGGCGGCCGTGGGCTCGATCATGTTCGGCGCCGCCCTGACAGCCTTCGTCACCGGCGTCACGGAACCCCTCGAGTTCGCCTTCATGTTCGTCGCCCCGGTTCTCTACCTCGTCCACGCCCTTCTGGCCGGGTCCTCCATGGCTCTGGTCTATATCCTGGGCATCAAGGACGGCTTCACCTTCTCCGCAGGCCTCATTGACTACATCCTCAACTTTGGCCTGGCCACCAACCCCCTCCTGCTGATCCCCATCGGTCTGATCTACCTGGTCATCTACTGGGCCCTGTTCCGGTTCATGATCCGCCGGTTCAACATCATGACGCCCGGCCGCGAGCCGGACGACGCCGAGATGGCCACAGCCGACTAACAGTTCCATCCATCCGCCGAGTCGTTGCGGGGGAGGCCTTGCGCCTCCCCCAACTCTATCTTTCGGTTGTTTCGTAATCGGAAGCGTCCGGCCCGCCGCCGACGGGGGCGCAGGAATCAGTCCCAGAGCGGAGAAGCTATGCTGCGTAAAGAAAACATGGGAGGGACGCCGCAATGAGTGAAAAGGCAGCCCAGATCCTGGAGGCCCTCGGTGGAAAGGAAAACATCAAGAGCCTGGATTCCTGCATCACGCGCCTGCGCTGCACCCTGGTGGACCTGAAGAAGATGGACGAACGGAAGCTGAAGTCCCTCGGTGCTGTGGGCATTATGAAGATGGGCACCGCCGTCCAGGTGGTCATGGGAACTCTGGCCGAAGCCTACGAACGCGAAATCAAGGAACTGATGAAGTAATGACCTCAGGGATTCCGGAACCCCTGGCCAAGGTCCCCCGTATTCTAGATGCCCGCGCCTCCCACTTCGCCCAGATGTCCGCCTCTCAACTGTTTGATAGCATCCGCCGCACGGAGGGGCGCACCCTGGCCGCTGAGATCGTGGTGCCGTTTCCACCTCTGGTTGACGGCGTCTCCAACCCCGAGTTGGCGGCCGCCTTCGGCGCTGACCTCCTGATCCTCAACTTCTACGACACCCACTCCCCCTGGATCACGGGCCTGCCCGACGACCCGCCGGCCAGCCCGTACCCGGGATACGGAACCAGCCCCCTGGCGCAGGTGGCGGCGCTTACCGGCCGCCCCGTGGGCATCAACCTGGAACCGGCGGCCCCAGAGGCCAACCTCCCGGAAGGCCGTCTGGCCACGCCGGACAACGCCAGGCTGGCGGTGGAACACGGCGCCGTCTGTCTGCTCATCACGGGCAACCCGGCCACGGGTGTCACCAACCGTTCCATCTATGACTCCCTCTCCAAAGTGCGGCAGGCGGTGGGCGACCGGGCCATCGTCATGTCGGGCAAGATGCATGGGGCCGGCACCTGGCCGGTTCTGGGCGAGGACTACCGCCCCCTGGTTACGGCGGAAGATGTGGACGCCTTCGCCGGTGCCGGCTGCCAGGTCATGCTGCTGCCGGCGCCGGGCACGGTGCCGGGGCTGACCCTGTCCCAGTTGGCCGACCTGGCCGACAGGGCCCACCGCAAGGGCCTGCTGGTGATGACCTCCGTGGGCACCTCCCAGGAGGGCGCCGACGAGGCCACCATCCGGCGCATCGCGCTCGACGCCAAGGAAGCAGGGGCAGACATCCACCACATCGGCGACGCCGGCTACCACGGCGTGGCGGTGCCGGAGAACATCCTCACCTACTCTCTGGCCATCCGCGGCCGACGGCACACCTACCGCCGCATGGCCTCATCCGTGCTGCGGTGACGAACCCACCCAGAAAAAGCCGCCGACTGTTGCCGGCAGCTTTAAGACCCGGCCCCCAGGTGGGACCGGGTCTCTGTGTTTCAGCCTAGGGTATGACGCCGAATCCTCGGATCGCATCCACCAGCGATTGCCCCAGCGGGCTGCGGGCGAGCAGATAGAGGAGCGATACGATCACCAGCGCTTCGGCCAGGCGGCCCAGCCAACGGTCCTGCGAATTCCGGTGCTCCCGGCGGCGCTGCTGCAGGCGCTCCATTCTGCTTTCCATCGCTATAGAATGCGCTCCCCCAGGGCCGCGGCGATGAGGCTGACCGCCAGTTCACCGGTGGAATTGCCCCGGTCCATAATGGGGTTCAGCTCAACCACGTCCAGGGCGCGCAGGATGCCGGCCTCGGCAATCATCTCCATGGCCAGGAAGGCCTCCCGCAGGCTGAGGCCGGCGCGCACAGGCGTGCCGACACCCGGGGCTACGGTGGGGTCCAGCGAGTCCAGGTCGAAGGAAACATGAGCGTCCCTGCCCACCAGTGCCAGGGACTCCTCCATCACGCGGGCCATGCCGAAGCGGTCGATCTCGTGCATGGTGTAGACCGTGATGCCCATGTCCTGAAGCAGCAGTCGCTCGCCGGGGTCGACGGAGCGGATGCCCACCATCACGGTGCGCTTCGGGTCGATGGCCGGCTTACTGTAGAACATCAGGCCCAGCAGGGCCGCCACGGGCATGCCGTGGATATTGCCTGAGGGCGAGGTGGCGATCGTGTTGATGTCCGAGTGAGCGTCGATCCAGAGCAGGCCTGTGCCCGGAAACGCTTGGCTGGTGGCCCGGACGCTGCCCATGGCCAGGCTGTGGTCCCCGCCCAGTACCAGCGGCAGCCGACCTGTACCGTGAATGTCAAGGCAGGCCTTCTCCAGGTGATTGCAGACGGAGAGGATGGGAGCCTGGCAGCGGAGGCCGCCCTCCTCTTCCCGGGGCACGGTCTCCACCACGGGCACCTCCAGGTTGCCCAGGTCGACCGCGTCCGCCCCCAGGGCCTCCAGCCTCTCCTCCAGGTGGGCATATCGAATGGCGCTGGGCCCCATGTCCACGCCGCGCCGGCTGGCGCCGAGGTCCATGGGAACACCGACTATGGATACCTTCACTGCCACGTTACCTCCTTGAATCGACTCTCCGGCCGACCATGGCGACTGCGCCCAACCACGGCCGACCAGGAGAGACCGGGCCCGCTGCCACCTAGCGGTCGGCGGCGGAGAGAGCGACCTGCACCTGGTTCTTGCCCAAACGCTTGGCGCGGTAGAGAGCGGCATCGGCGGAATGGATGATGCTTTCCGCTTCCGCGTCCTTGCCCCGCGCCGCCGCGACGCCAATGCTGACGGTGACGGTCAGGCTCTCGCGCCCGACGATGAAGGGCGTGTCGGCCAGGGTATGACAGATGCGCTCCGCCACGAAGCGGGCATCTTGAAGGTCGGTTTCCGGCATCAGGACGACGAACTCGTCGCCGGCGTAACGGATGATGAGGTCCGAGCGGCGAACGGCGTCGGTCAGGATCGAGCCAAAGACCCGAAGCAGGCGGTTGCCCTCCAGGTGGCCGAAGCGGTCATTGACCGCCTTTAAGGTGTCCAAGTCCATCATCAGGAGGGCCATCCAGTGGCCGTAGCGGTGAGACCGGGCCACCTCCTCCGCCAGACGCGACTCCAGGTAGCGGGCGTTGTACAGTCCCGTCAGGCCGTCCGTGATGGCGAGCCGCTCGGCTTCTTCGAAGAGTCGGGCGTTCTCGATGGCCACCGCCGACTGATTGGCGAAGATGGCCGCCAGGCGCAGGTCCTGATTGTGGAACTGGTAGAGCCCCTGGCGCGACAGCCGGATGACGCCCAGAACCCGATCCTCGACGGACAGGGGCACCAGCATGTAGGAGGCGTCCTCCACGTCGGTCCCGGGCACATGCTTGGCGCGAGGGTCGCGTTCCGCGTCCCCCAGCAGCAGCGGCTGCCGGTGCTCCCAGACCCAGCCGACCAATCCCTCGCCGCGCAACGGATGCTGGGCGGCAATGGCTTCGGCCTCACCCCGGGGGTAGCTCGGGTCCAGGGAGATGACCCGAGGCACCATGGTCCCCTCCGCCGCGTCCTGCAGGTAAACAATGCAGGTGTCGGCCCCGGTGACGGACTTGAGTTGGGTGACCATGACTTCCAGGGTCCGGGATAGGTCAAGGGAGAGGCTGATGCGGCTGGCTTCCTCCAGGGCGGCCTCCACCAATTGGCGCCGGGTCTTCTGCTCCTGCACCACCAGGGCGACGACGGTGCTGGAGAAGTAGGCGGCGGCAAAATAGACGGCCACCCGTATCAGCAGCGCCCGGATGAACCAGGCGTCGTAGCCATAAATCAGAGGCAAGGCCGCGGCGACGGCCACTACGGCCGCCACCCATAGAATCTGCTGCGGTTTGGTAAAAGCCGCCGCGTAGACCACAATCATCAGGAAGAGCGGTTCCAGGTAGGATTGCGACCCACCGGTGGCGTACACCGCCAGGGCGACGATGGCGCTGGCCGCCACGTTCATGCCCAGGTGCGGCTGGGCCCGGTAGCGGGCAAAGGGGGCGGCCAGATACCAGGCGCTCATGCTCAAGGCCAGGAGCACGGACAGGATGAGCAGGGGCAGGTTGACCTGCGGGTCGGGAGCAGGCACAAGGGTGGCCAGTACGCTCGTACCCGCGGCCAAGCCAAAGACAATGCCGACCAGATGCCGGGTCCGGTTCATCAGTTCGATTCGGCCCCGGCCCAGCTGCGCCAGGGCAGTGGGCTTCTCCGGCTCGGCCATGCTGCTCCCCCCTTTGAAGGATTGCCGTTTTTTGCCTTTCGACATTATGTGACGGTTTCCTTCAAATCGGGACCGAAGATCAAGAGATCACGAGGCCTTTCCACTCGGGGCGAAACTGGAGACAAAGCCCTCCACCTGGGCCACCGACTTGGCGTCGCGGCTGTAGAGCCGGTCCACCAGGCGTCCGCCCTCAAACACCAGGAACGAGGGAATGCCCCGAACATCGTAAAGGCGCGCGGTTCCCTGGTTTTCATCCGTGTTCAGTTCGGCAAAGGCCAGGCCGGGAAACCGCTCCGGGAACTGTCGGTAGGCCGCCTCCACCCGGCGGCAGTCCGGGCACCAGTTGGCGTAGAACTTGACCACCAGGAATCCCGGCTTTTGGCGTAACGCCTCTGCAAACACGGCGTCCGTCAGTGTTGTCATGCTGCTCCCCCCTTACGCTCCAGCCAGGACACCATGTCACGGACCTGTGCTCCCACGCCGGCGAAGCTGGGCTCAACCGCGAGCCGCTGCCGGGAGCCCGCCGGGCTGGCGGTCAGGGCCTTGCCCGTACGGTTGAACCAGACTGCGCCGACCCAGCCTGCGCGTAGCGACCCGGCGATGTCCGATTCCAACGAATCGCCCACCATGACTGTCTCGCCGGCCGGCACTCCGGCCCGCTCCAGGGCCAGGTCGAAGATGAACCGGTCGGGCTTGGCCCGGCCCACCGCTTCGGAGGCCAGCACCAGTGACCCGTCGAACCAGCGGTCCAGACCGAGGAGGGCCAACTTGGTCCTCGTCTGCTGCGGGTGACCGTTGGTGATGACCCCCAGAGTCACCTTCCCCGCCAGGGCCGCCAGGAGAGGTTCTACCTCCGGGAAGGGCCGAATCCCCTGCATCCAGCCGGAGACAAAGAGATCGGCCTCCTTCTGCACCTGATCGCGCTCGCGCCGCAGGTTAAGCCGGGTCAGGACCTGCAAGAAACGGGCCACCCTCACCTGCTCGAAGGTGAGCCGGCCCGCCATGTACTCGTGCCAGGTGGGTTCCCGGATCGCCTCGTAGGCCTCCAGAGCCTCCGGCAGGCGGTCGCGGTCTTCTCCCAGCAAGGCTGCCAGGCGAATCTCCAGTTCCCGGCGGCTGGCGCCGCTAAAGTCGTAGAGAGTATCGTCCAAGTCAAAGAAAATGGCCGCTGACACCGGTATTTTAGCCCCCGATTCTTACCTGTTTCTTACGGCGAGTGCTTTACTAATGCCATTCCACCATGTCGCCTGTTTCGTGTCAACCGGCGCAACCCCGGATATGAGGAAAGGCCTCCCTGCGGGGAGGCCCTTACCTACTCCTGAGTGGTTTTCGCTCCGGCACCGGCAGGTCGCGGATGTCAGCGGTCCAGAGACCCTTGTTGCTGGTCGAGACGGCGGCGGCGCCGGCCCGAAGGGCTGCAATGCACTGGGACCGGGTCTTGATCAGCCCTCCGGCAATGACCGGCACCGGCACGCGGCTGACGATGTCTTGAACCTCGCTGGGCACAATCCCCGGCAGGACTTCGAGCACGTCGGGCCTGGCGTCCTTGACCATCTCCACACCGGTGTGCACCGACTGGGAATCCAGAAGGAACGTTCGCTGGATGACCAGAAGCCCGTGGGACCGGGCCTCGCCCACCAGGTGGGCTCGCGTGGTGATAACGCCGGATGGTTTGGCCTGCTGCGCCACCCACTGGACGCCGTAGCTGTCCTTGGAGAGCCCCTGAATCATGTCCAGGTGGACAAAGAAGATCTTGCCGGCTTCTCGGGCCTGGGTGCAGGCTTCCGGCAGGTTGAAGACGGTGGCGGCCAGCAGAAACACGACCCCGGCCGGCGAGGCAAGGGCCTCCTGCAGGTCCCGGTGATGCCGCAACGCCGGTATGATGGGGTGCGCCGCCAGAGCGTCCAGGATGTTGACCATGGGTTGCCTCCTTCGGCCTGTCCAGTGGCGAACCGGTGCCTGACCAGCGCCGGTGAACCGGCCGTCCTACCCTTTCGCCCCGACGGGCAGGGCCTCCTCTCCCGGGACCGTCCCATGAAAAGAGGGAGACAGCTCCCCGTCTGGTGGCCGTCTCCCCCGTGATGCCTTGCAGTCACTAGTAGCGAGAGCGCTGCTGGCGCTCCTGGCGCTCCTGGGCCTCATTTACCGTCAAGGCCCGGCCTCCGTACGTTGCGCCGTTCGTCTGCTGCACCATGTTTTCGGAGTCCTCGTCGGCGACCTCGACAAAGCCGAAGCCGCGGGAGCGACCGGTTTCACGGTCCTGAATGATCCGGGCAGAGTTAACGGAGCCGTACTGAGAAAACATCTGGACCAGATCGTCCTCAGTGGTCTCCCAGGGCAGGTTGCCCACGTAAAGCGTCTTAACCACCTGGTACCCTCCTTTGCTGAGACTATCATGCTCCGCCTGACGAAAATGCAAACATACCGTGACGTTGAGGCATATGGGCCTCAGTCAGGCCTTCGGCCAAAGCGTAAAGCTTCGCGGGCCGCGCTCGAACCCGGCCGCGGCCAGAGCAGCCGCCGCCTCGCTTCGAACCACCGGGGTCTCTCCCCACCAGGCCACTTCCAGACGACGGCGCCGCGGCTGCGGCCCCTTCAGCAAGGCGGGCAGGGCCGACACGGCCAGGGTCAAATCCGTCTCGGACAGATCCCCCACCGGTCCCAGTCGCCGGCCTGCCCCCTCGCCTGTCAGCAGAGGGCGTCCGCCGCTGCAGACCAGAAACTGCCCGGGAACCCGCGCCAGCCGGACGGCACCGGCCTCCGACGGCAGGACCGTGCCCCAGAGGGTTGCCGGGTCGCAGGCGAAGGTGAGGCTGATCGAGCCCTCCTCGCGGCGCGCCCGGCGCAACCGCTCCACCGCCTCAGGCAAGGCGAACTGCAGGCCGGACAGGCCGCGCACAAAGTAGCCGCGGCGCACTCGCCCCGTCATCTCCATCTCCTTCAACACGGCCAGGAGGGAGGGCCAGGGAACGGCAGGCGAGTCGGCCTCGGCCATCTCCCGGCAGACCAAACCGTGGCGCGCCAGCAACTGCTCCGCCCAGGCCAGGGCCCGCCGTTCGACGGGGACACCGGCGGCGGGCGCCACCGCCGAATCGCTGACCTGCGCCGCCCCTGCCCGTGGCGACAAGCCCGCAATCAAGGACCACCGACCGGTGGCCGCCAGCCGCTGCCGTCCCAGCAGGGCGCGCACGGGTGCGAAGGTATCGTTCGTGACCTCACCCTGCCAGACCAGCGCCCATAAGGCCTCCAGGGCCTGGTCCGCAGCCAGGCCGGCAGCCGCAGCCAGGCCACCCAGGAACAAAGCCCCCCGCTGCTGCAGAACCCGGCGCAGGGCCCGGACCGTCGGGGCCTCGCTCGCCAGGACTTCACCTTCGACGGGCGTCACCTCGTCCGCCTCGGAAATGGGGACTGCGGCGACCGTACCCTCAGCCGGCAAGAGGCGGGGGGCCTCGTCCACGAACAGGAAGGCCACCTTGCCTGGCCCTTGCCCGCTGCCGCGCCCGACCCAGCAGACCTCCCCGGCTGCCAGAAGCTGGTCCAGCCAGGACGGTTGGTACCCCGGGAGACGCGGAGGAAGGACCTCCCGCTCCCAGACCTCAGCCGGCAGGAACAACCCCTGCAGGCGATGCAGTACCTCTCGCAGCCGGTCCGGTCCTGACACGGGCGGCACGGCAGCCAGCCCGTGCCATTCCAGCGCAAACCGCTGCCAGACCTCAGGCTCGCAGGCCTCCACCTCGGCCCGCAGCCGGGCCAGGGTGGCCTGCTTGGCCTGCTGCACCAGGCCTGCCTCGCACCACTGTTCACCGGCGGTGCCCGGGGTGAAGAGGCCCTGCACCAGAAACCCCTCCGTCTCAAGGGTTTGCAGCGCTGACCTCGTCCCGGCCGGGTCCCAGCCGAAGCGGGCTGCGGCCTCCGCCGCCGTGAAGGGGCCGCGGTACAGAGCATAACGCCGGAGAATTTCCACCCCTGCGTCCCCGGGTCCGCTCCGCAGGGCGGCTTCATAGTGGGGAAGGTCGTCGGTCACAACCCAACGCTCCTCTCCTCCCAGGCGCAAACGATGGACGCGCCGGGCGGACTCCAGTTCAGGCAAGGCCGTTTCCGCCAGGCCCGGCAGCGATCGCTCAGCCACTTCGGCCGGAGACAGATCGCCTTGCCGGGCCAGCACCTCGAAAACCTCGTCCCGGTTTCGGGCCAGGCGGTCCTGGCGTCGACCCGAAACTCGCTCCACCACCTCATGCAGGGCATCCTGGTCCAGCAATTCGTGCCAGGACCTGCCGCCCAGCAGTTCGCGCAGCAGGTCCCGGTTCAGGGACAGGAGGGTGCCGCGCTGCTCGGCCTTCGGCCGGTCATATTCGTACATAAAGGAAGCCTGGAAAGCAAACAGCAGGGACGTTGCAAAGGGCGACGGCGCCTGACCCACGTGCGTCGCCAGGTGGACCTCGCCGCGCTGCAGGCGCTCCAAAAGCCGCTGCAGAGCCGGCACCTCCAGGACGTCCTGCAGACACTCACGGTAGGTCTCCAGGACCAGCGGGTGGTCCGGATGGCGTCGCGCCACGGCCAGCAGGTCCTTGGAACGAAGGCGCTGCAGCCAGAGGGGGGTGCGCCGACCGAAGCCCTGACGCGGCAGCACCAGGGCCCGGGCTGCATTGTAGCGGAAGTAGGAACCGAAGAGAGGCGAGTTTTCCAACTCCTCCAGAATCAGTTCCTCGGCGTTGTCGGGGGTGACGCCCTGCAGGAGGTTGAAAGGCGGCGGACCCTCGCGCCCCGGCAAGCGCAGAAGGATGCCGTCGTCGCCATAGATGGCGTCGGGCTCGAAACCCCATTGCCGGCGGGCCCAGGCCTTGATGGCCACGCCCCAGGCGGCATGCACCGCGGCCCCATAGGGCGTGTGGAGCACCAGGCGCCAGTCTCCCATCTCGTCGGGAAAGGCCTCGGCCAGCAGCACGCGGTCCGAGGGGACGAGCCCGGTGGCCTCCCGCTGGTCGTGCAGGTAGCCCAGAAGGTTCTCCGCCGCGGCGTCATCCAGACAACAGGTCTCCTTCAGCCAGCCCACGGCCGCTGGATCGTCGAGCCTCGCGGCCGTCTCCGCCAGGAGAGCCCCCAACTGCTCACCCAGGGAGACCGGACGGCCCAGGGTGTCGCCGCGCCAGAAGGGGACCCGGGGGGCGGACCCCGGCGCCTCCGACACCAGCACCCGATCGTGCTCGATGGCCTCCACCCGCCACGAAGCCGTGCCCAGCAGCAAGGTGTCGCCCACCCGAGTCTCCCAGACCTGCTCCTCGTCCAGTTCGCCCAGGCGAGTGCGGCCATCGGCCAGGCAGACGGCAAACAGACCCTTGTCAGGGATGGTTCCGCCGCTCTTGACGGCCAGCAGGCGGGAGCTCGCCGAGCCGCGCAGAAGGCCGGCCGTCCGGTCCCAATGAAGGCGAGGCCGAAACTCGCGGAACTCGGCGGACGGGTAGCGCCCCGCCAGCATGTCCAGGACGTTCTCCAGTTGCCGCCGCTCCAGTCCCTGGTACGGGTAGGACCGGCGCACCAGCCGTAGGAGGTCATCCACGGGCCACTCGTCCACGGCGGCCATAGCCACGACCTGCTGCGCCAGCACGTCCAGGCAGGACCGCGGCACGCGGGTGGGCTCCACCTGGCCCAGGAGCATGCCGCGGGCGGTGGCCGCCACCTCCAGCAGGTCGGCCCGGGTCTTGGGCAGGATGCGGCCCTTGCTTGCCGCCCTCAGCAGGTGACCGGCGCGGCCCACGCGCTGCAGCCCACGGGACACGCCCTTGGGCGCCTCTACCTGGACGACCAGGTCCACGGCTCCCACGTCGATGCCAAGCTCCAGCGAGGAGGTAGCCACAAGGCACCGAAGATGGCCTTCCTTCAGTTGCTCCTCCACCTGTTCGCGCTGTTCACGGGACAGGCTGCCATGGTGGGTCCTGGCCAGCTCGCTCCCGGCCAGGCCGTTGAGGCTCGCGGCCAGGCGTTCCGCCTGGCGGCGGTTGTTGCAGAAGATCAGCGTGGAGCGGTGGTCCTCCACCAGTTGCAGCAGGCGGTCATAGATGGCGGGCCACACGGAGTCGCCGGGCGGCAGGCGAAGGTCGGGGACGGGGCTGACGACCCGGAGGTCGAGCCCCTTTCGCAGGCCTGCGTCCAGCACGGTCACCGGGCGGGGGTGGCCCTGGTCATCCTGTCCGCCCAGGTACCGGGCAACCTCCTCCAGCGGCCGCTGGGTGGCCGACAGGCCGATGCGCTGAAAGGGTCGCCCCGTCCACTGCTCCAGGCGCTCCAGGGTGAGGCTCAGATGAACGCCGCGCTTGTTGCCGGCCAGGGCGTGAATCTCATCGACGATGACGCAGCGCACGGAGCGCAGAGGCTCACGCGACCGGGACGAGGTCAGCATGAGGTACAGGGACTCGGGCGTCGTGATCAGCACCTGAGGCGGACGGCGGACCAGGCGCTGCCTGTCCCGCTGCGGCGTGTCGCCGGTGCGGACGGCAGTGCGGATGTCCGGCCAGACGGAATGCCCTGCCTGCCGGGCCTGGGCCGCGATGCCGGCCAGGGGAACCTCCAGGTTTCGCTCCATGTCGTTGTTCAGGGCCTTGAGGGGCGAGATATAGACAGCCTGCACGCCGGCGTGAGCCCGGTCATCCAGGGCTTCCTTATAAAGGGTGTTGAGAACCTGCAGAAACGCCGCCAGAGTCTTGCCCGAGCCCGTGGGGGCGAGCAACAGGACATTATCGCCCCGGGCAATGGCCGGCCAGGACAGGGTCTGGGGCGGACTGGGCTCACCGAAGGCCTGGACGAACCAGGACCAGACCACGGGGTGAAAAAGCTCCGCCAATGCGCCTGTGTGATTGCCGCGGCGCTCCGTACCGGAACCCTTCATGGGGCGCCTCCTGAAGCTTTTTTCGTCCGGCTCCTGCCACCCGGCAGGAAGAACGGGTGTTCGGCGTGAACTCATTGTATCAAAACGGGGGAGACACTTCAACCCAAGTCGGCGAGACCACCCGAGGCGGGGGGCGACGAAACCGAGCCTGGCCAGAGCTCCATGCACCACGTCGTGGCGCGCGATCAGTCCGGAAAGGTCCTCTTTGACGGCAGCGCCCGGCGCGCCTCCCCCGCCGCCACTCCTTGATGCTGCTGAAATCCCCCAGTGCTGCTGATCCTTGCACAATGCTATAATATTTGGGTATCCTCATCGGACTTGTCCGCTTTGAGGCGTGCTGCCGGGGAGGTGGCCGGGTGTCCCGCGAGCTGCGCAAGCTGTTTGAGTATCTTGGCCAGTACAAATGGCGGTACCTGGCCGGCATCGCCGCGCTGATGGTCTGCGATCTGACGCAGTTGGCCATCCCCTGGCAGGTCGGCCGCGTTACGGACGAGGTGCGCGGAGGCACCATCACGCCGCACAAGGTCTGGGTCTACGGCCTGACCATCATCGGACTGGCCGCCTTCACCGCCGTCTTCCGCTTCGTCTGGCGCATCTACGTCTTCGGCACCGCGCGCATGGTGGAGACCAGCCTGCGGGACAAGCTGTTCCGCCACCTCCAGACCCTGCCCGCCGACTACTATAACCACAAGAAGACCGGCGACCTGATGGCCCACGCCACCAACGACCTGCAGGCGGTCCGCGCGGCTGCGGGCGACGGTGTGCTCATGTCGGCTGACTCCACCATCCTCAGCGTGTCCACCCTGGTCGTCATGCTCTCCACCGTGGACTGGCGCCTGACGGTGCTGGGACTTCTGCCTCTCCCCATTCTGGCCGTTTCGGCCGGAGTCTTCGGCCGCCTCATTCACCAGCGCTTCCGCCGGGTGCAGGAGGCGTTCTCCACGCTCTCCGACAGGGCCCAGGAGAACATTGCCGGCGCCCGGGTGGTGAAGGCCTTCGTTCAGGAGAAGGCGGAGATCGACCACTTCACCCGCGACAATAAGCATTACTTGGATACGTTCATGCGCATGGTGCGAGTCCAGGGCCTGCTGGACCCATCCATCAACTTCCTGGCCGGCTCCGGCTTCGTTATCGTGCTCGGCTACGGCGGCTCGCTGGTGCTGCAGAACCGCCTCTCACTGGGCATGTTCGTAGCCTTCAACAGCTATCTGGGCATGCTCATCTGGCCCATGCTCGCCATCGGCTGGGTGGTGAACCTGATCCAGCGCGGCACGGCCTCCATGGGGCGCATTCAGGAAATCCTGGACACCCGCACCGACGTGGTGGATGCGCCCATCACTCACGTGCCTGATGCCTGGCAGCGGCCGGAGGCGGCGAAGGGGCGCATCGAGGCGCGGTCCCTCAGCTTTCGCTACGCCCCTGATCTCCCCTACGTTCTGGAGGGCGTCTCACTTACGGTGGAACCGGGGCAGACCCTCGGCGTCATCGGGCGGACGGGCAGCGGCAAGAGCACCCTGGCCAACCTCGTGACGCGGCTCTACAACGCCCTGCCCGGCCAGCTGTTCATCGACGGTGTGGACGTAACCGAGATGCCCGTGACCGAGCTTCGCCGGACCATTGGCTACGCCCCTCAGGAGTCCTTCCTGTTCAGCAAGACCATTTACGAAAACATCGCCTTTCCGCCGGGCTCCTGGAGCGAGGAGGACGTCTACACGGCGGCCCAGATCGCCCAGGTGGACAGCGACATCCGCGAGTTCCCCCACGGCTATAAGACCCTGCTGGGCGAACGCGGCGTCACCCTCTCCGGCGGCCAGAGGCAGCGCGTCGGCATCGCTCGCGCCCTGCTCAAGAATCCGCCCATCCTGGTCCTGGACGACTCCCTGTCCGCCGTGGACACGGCCACCGAGGCGCGGATCCTGGCCGGACTCAAGCCTGTCATGAAGGACCGCACCACCATCATCGTCTCCCACCGCGTTGTGGCGGTGCAGAAGGCGGATCAGATCATCGTCCTCGACCGGGGTCACATCGTTGAACGCGGCACCCACGATGAGCTGATGGCCCGCGAGGGCGAGTACTACCGCATCTACCAGAGGCAGCAGATCGAAGAAGCCATCGCTGCGGAGTAAGGAGGCGAACCATGGACGATTTTCGCGAAGAGGAAGCGCTGGGTAAGGCCTATGACGCGCGCCTCATGGCCCGCCTTCTGACCTACGCCAAGCCCTTCTGGCGCATCATCCTGCTGTGCATCGTGCTGCTGGGTTTCATCGCCGCCGTCGACCTGGCCCGGCCCTACCTGCTCAAGGTCGCCATCGACGACCACCTGAACGGCATCAGCAAGCCCATGCTCGCCTACCCCGCGGGGCAGGCGCCGGCCGGCCCAGGTCCGGTGTACCCATTCGCCGGCAAGGACTTCGTGCGCCTCCCCCACGCCCCGGCGGATCAAGGTGACGCCTACCAGATCATCATCGTCGGCACGGACAAGGTTTTGGTCCAGGGTCACGTGCCCCAGGGCTCCGAGTTTGCTAAGGCGGACCCGCCTGCCGGCGGGACACTGGACCCCCTGATCACGTCCCTGGCTCCCGGGCGCCGCATGGCCGCCGTCAAGGTCACGCCGCCCGGGCAGCCCGCCTTCCAGGTGCGGGGAGTGGTTCTGAACCAGCAGGACGCCGACCAGTTCCAGAAGGGGGACGGCCCGTCCGTCCTCAACCTGGCCCTGGTCTACCTGGCCCTGCTGCTGGGCGGGCTGGTGCTCAACTACGGTCAGACGCTCCTGCTGCAGCTCACCGGCCAGCGCATCATCTTCCGCATCCGGCAGGAGGTCTTCGGCCACCTGCAGCGGCTGCCCCTGGCCTTCTTCGACAGGAACCCGGTGGGCCGGCTGGTGACCCGCGTCGCCAACGACACCGAGGCGCTCTCGGACATGTACACGAGCGTCCTGGTCAACCTCTTCCGAGACGTCTTCGTCCTCCTCGGCATCGCCGTGGTCATGCTGCGGATGCACCTGAAGTTGGGCCTTTTGGCCCTGGCGGTCATGCCGTTCGTCGGCCTGGTGACGTTCGTCTACCAGCAGAGAGCCCGCGACGCCTTCCGCGACGTGCGGGTGAAGCTGGCCCGCATCAACGCCACCCTGTCCGAGAACATCTCCGGCATGCGCGTGGTGCAGATCTTCCGCCGCGAGAAGGAGCAGGCGGGCGAGTTCCATGCCATCAACCAGGCGCACTTTGACGCCGGCATGCGCCAGCTCTACATCTTTGCCGTCTTCCGCCCAGCGCTGGACCTGCTGGCACAGTTCGCCCTGACCCTGGTCATCTGGTACGGCGGCGGTCAGGTTATCCGCGGGCACCTGCAGTTCGGCGTCCTGATCGCCTTCACCAGCTACATCCAGCAGTTCTTCCGGCCGATTCAGGAACTGGCCGAGAAGTTCAACATCCTGCAGCAGGCCATGGCCTCCTCGGAGCGGCTCTTCCAACTCCTCGACACGGAGCCCTCCGTGGCCGACAGGCCCGAGGCCCGGACCCTGGAAAAGGTCAGGGGGGCCGTGGAGTTTGATCACGTCTGGTTCGCCTACGATGGCGACAACTACGTGCTGCGGGATGTCTCCTTCAAGGTCGAGCCGGGCCAGACGGTCGCCTTCGTCGGACACACCGGGGCCGGCAAGTCCTCCATCATGAACCTGGTCTCCCGCTTCTACGACGTGCAGCAGGGGGCCGTCAAGGTGGACGGCATGGACGTCCGCGACGTCACGCAGGAGTCGCTGCGGCGCAATATCGCTGTGGTGATGCAGGACGTCTTCCTCTTCACAGGCGACGTCAAGGGCAATATCCGGCTCAACGCCGGGCGCATCAGCGATGAGGAAGTCCGCCGCGCCGCGGCCACCGTGGGCGCCGATACCTTTATCCGCCGCCTGCCCAGGAGCTACGACGAACCGGTGGCGGAGCGCGGCGCCACCCTGTCGGCCGGCGAACGGCAGCTCCTGGCCTTCGCCCGTGCCCTCGCTTTCGACCCTGCTATCCTGGTACTGGACGAGGCCACGGCCAGCATCGACTCCGAGACCGAGCACCTGATTCAGCGGGCCCTGCGCGAGGTCAGCAAAGGCCGAACCACACTGATCGTGGCTCACCGCCTCTCCACCATCCAGCACGCCGACCAGATCATCGTCCTGCACAAGGGCAAGATTCGCGAGCAGGGCACCCACCAGGAGCTGCTGGCGAAGCAGGGTCTCTACTACAAGCTCTGGCGGATGCAGTTTGAGGAGAGCCGCGAGACCGCACCCGGTCCGGCCGGAACCGAAGGGCCGCTAGGCCCGCT
>CALMNP010000028.1 GCA_937868875.1 uncultured Bacillota bacterium
GCCCTGGGGTGGGGTGAGCGAACGGCTGTAGGCCAAAACGCCCTGTCTGGTGACGGCCACCTGCAGCGGCGGCCGCGACTGCACCAGGGGCAGCCCGTTGAAGCGAAGAGCAAAGCCCAGGTGGTAGGCGCCGCCGTCCACCCGCTCGTCCACCAGGCTGCTGCCTACCAGCCAGCCGCCGTGGGTGGACACGAACTCGAGGGTTCGGTCAAGAGCCTCCGACAGCGTGGGCGCGGCGGTGTCGTCTGCGTCAGGGGCCGCCGAGTACTCGGACTGGCCGGTGGCGTAGACCCGGAGCCAGCGGGCTCCATCCGTGTAGATGTCGGCCCCGTCCCGTTCGGCGATGCGCCGGACGACCGCCATATCGGCGAACAGGCTGCGGGCCAGGACGTCCGGTTTCAGCGGGTCGGGAATCAAGTGCGCCGCACTGACGGGGTAACCGGATGCGGGAACGTAGAGGCCCGAGGCCACGTCGAACCCGCCCACCCGTGGGGGCAGCTGCACGGCGGGATGGTGTGGCTCGGCGCCAATGGCCTGCAGCACCGCATTGAGCCCGCTGTCGCCGGCGCGCAGCGGCGCCATGGCCCAGCGAGTCTCGCCGTCCGCCTGGAGCAACACTTGCGGCGAAGGCCCCAGGGTGATGAGGATGTGTCGCGTCGGTGGCCACTCCTGGGGCCCGGCGTAGCCTCGCCAGGCCCAGAGCCACTCGCTCAGGGGCACAGCGGCGTCGAAGGTCAGTTCCAGGCCTGGGTCACTCCGGAGCGCCTCCAGTTCCTCCGCGGACAGGGCCGCGTCGTCAGCCGTTTCCACATGAGAGAGGATGCGGTGGGCCGCGTTCCAGGCGTCGGTGTACCGTCTGTCGCCGGGGAGAAGCAGGGCGTCGACGTCACGCCCCAGGTGGGCCACCATCTGGCGCGGCAGGAGCAGCTGGACCGGGTCCGGCTGGTCCTTGACCTGCACCTTCAGGGCCGGGCGGCTGGCGATCATGGGCCCGTCCATCCCGAACCAGAGCATGGCGCTGAAGGCCACGCTGAGGGCCATCAGGACAACCAGCAGCAGGGATAAGGCCGAGATGCGATTGTGGCCGGTCACGCCGCCTCCCCCCTCTCGGGGACGACGGGAATCGTAAACCGGACCTCTGTGCCCTTGCCGACCTCCGAGGACAGGCTGATCTCGCCGCCGTGCGCGGCTACGATCTCGCGCGCGATGGCCAGGCCCAGGCCGGTACCGCCCATCTCACGGGAACGGGCCTTATCCACCCGGTAGAAGCGCTCAAAGATGTGGGGAAGGTCCCGCGCAGGAATGCCGATGCCGGTGTCACGCACCCTGACGCCCAGGAAGTCGCCCTGGCGGGCGATGGACACGGTCACCCGGCCTCCCGCCGGCGTGTAGTTGATGGCGTTGTTCAGCACGTTGGTCAGTACCTGCTGCAGCCGGTCGGAGTCGGCCCAGGCCTTGGGCAAGTCCTCCGGCCACTGGCGTTCCAGGGTGACCTGCCTTTGCCCAGCCTGCACGGCCAGGGCCGCCAGAACGTCCGCGGTCAGGCCCGGCAGCGACGTCGGCGCGAACCGCCACACCACCTGGCCGCTGTCCATCTGGGCCAGGCGCAGCAGGTCAGCCACCAGGCGGCTCATGCGGTCCGCCTCGCCCGCAGCCACGCGCAGGAAGCGCTGCAGAACGGACGGGTCGGCCGAGGCGCCATCCAGCAGCGTTTCCAGGTAGCTCTTCACGGTGGTGATCGGCGTGCGCAGTTCGTGGGAGACGTTGGCCACAAACTCGCGGCGCATGCGGTCCAGGTTCTCCTGCTCTGTGACGTCGTGCATGACGATGACCGCTCCGGCGTTGGCGCTGCGGTCCGAGGGCAGGGGGGCAATGTCGGCGCGGACCACCCTCGGAGGCTCCTGGGGCAAGGTCACCCGTTCGCTGATGGTCTCGCCGTGGCGAAGCACGCGGCTCATGGCCTCGTCCAGGCCCAGCTCGCGCAGCCAGGCCGTGGCCCGGGTGCCCAGGGTCTTCTCCCGGTCCATGCCCAACATGGCGGCGGCGGCGGGGTTCATGAGCATCACCTGGTCCTGCCGGTCAACGGCCACGAGGCCATCCGCCATATGGGTCAGGATGGCCTCCACCTTGCGCTTCTCGTCCGAGATCTCGCCCAGCGTTTCCTTGAGCCGCTGGGTCATGTAGTTGAACGTGCTGCCAAGCTGACCGATCTCGTCCGAGGCCTGGATCTGAATGGACTGATTGAAGTCGCCCGCAGCCATCCTGGCGGCGCGCGAGGTCAGCTCCTGGATAGGGTCGGTAATGGTCCGCGCCAAGGCCACGCCCAGCACGGCGGTCACCAGCAGGGCGATGCCCGTGGCGTAGAGGACGTATTTGCGGATATCCGCCAGGGTCCGGTACTCGTTCTCAAGAGAGGCGGACAGGTAGACAATGCCGGTGATGGGCTCGGCCGCCTGAACCTGCTGGCCCGGCCGACCCTGGATGGGCACGGCCAGGTACAGCCGGCGCTCGCCGGTGTCCGGGTCGCGGCCCACGCGCTCGCCCCGTGAGCCGGCGATGGCCCTGGTGATCTCGTCCGTGGTCAGGCGGTTGCCCTGCCACTCCGGACGGCCCCCGGGCGCAGCGATGACCACCCCGTCCGGGCTGAGCACGGCTACCTCGGCCCCAAACAGGCCGGACCACTCCTGCGCCAGGTTCTGCAGGCCGGACGGGTCCGGCTTCGGCCCCAGGTAGCGCTGCAGCGAGCCGGCGAAGATCTGGGCCTGCGTATAGAGGGTCTGGGAGAAGTTGCCCAGATAGTAGCGCTCCAGCGATTGAAGCAGGTAAAAGCCGGTCAGCTCCATGGCCACCAGCACGAGCATGAGGTACATCAGGGCCATCTTCCACTGTAGTCCTCGCCGCACCGGCCTGTCCCTCCTCCCCGCAGGCCTAGGCCTGGTTGGGGCGCTGGCAGTAATAACCCACACCGCGCCGGGTCCGGATGTACTCCGGATTCCCCGGGTCCACCTCGATCTTTTCACGCAGCCGGCGCACGGTGACGTCCACGGTGCGGACATCGCCGAAGTAGTCAAAGCCCC
The DNA here is from genome assembly GCA_937868875.1 of uncultured Bacillota bacterium. Lineage (GTDB taxonomy): Bacteria > Bacillota > Sulfobacillia > JAMDAP01 > JAMDAP01 > JAMDAP01. The sequence continues at coordinate 3,078 of CALMNP010000028.1, forward strand.
AGACGTCCTGAAGCAATGACTCGCGCGAGAACACCTGCCCCGGATGCAGGGCCAGGTGCCGCAGGAGGTCAAACTCCTTGGGCGTCAGGTCGATGACCTGGCCGCCGCGCTCCGCCGAGTAGGCCTCCTGGTCCACGGCCAGATCGCCTAGTTGCAGGCGCTTGGGCTGCCCCGCCTGGCCGACGGCCGGCCGGCGGCGCAGGATGGCCTTGACCCGTGCCATGATCTCCCGCGGGCTGAAGGGCTTGGTGACGTAGTCGTCGGCGCCCAGTTCCAACCCCAGGACCTTGTCGACCTCCTGGTCCTTGGCCGTCAGCATCAGGATCGGCACGTCCGAGTCTTTGCGGACCTCACGGCACACCGCGAAGCCGTCCAGCTTCGGCAGCATGATGTCCAGGATCATGAGGTCAGGGTGCTGGGCGTGGGCGGCCTCCAGGGCCTCTTCCCCGTCGTAGGCCACCACCACCCGATATCCCTCGCGCTCCAGGTTGAATTTCAGGATCTCGGCAATGGGCTTTTCGTCGTCCACAACCAGAATGGTCTCAGCCACTGAGCAACCCCCACTTCACCCGGCAGGCTTCGCCACGGCGCCACCCATCTCCTCTGCGGCGGTTGCCGCCGGACCGCCGGAAAGTCCTGCAGCCGCTGCCCTAAGACAGCGGCTGCGCGTCTAGTTTGGTTTGGTTCTGGTCGAGCCAATTCTGGTACAGCCCGTTCAGCCGGCTCCAGGGGATGTGGTACTGGGCCTCCACGGCCTGGGAGAAAGACTGCCCCTCGGCCAAACGGTCGACCAGAGCGCCGATGGAGGCGTCCCCGCCGCGCTGCGCCAGGAAGTCCACCAGGAGGTACGACTCCCGGTAGGCCAGGGCCACGTTCGGCAGTTGATCAAAGTCTCTATCCAACTGGTCCAGCGAGTAGCGGGGCTGGTCCAGGCGATTCTCGGGCTCCAGCCAGACGTAGCCGGTGACGCGGTGCTCCACCCACTGGGCCAGGCCCTCGCTGAACCAGTGCGGGTAGTTGCCTGAGGTCCGGTAGTCCAGGGCCAGATGGGTAAACTCGTGGGAGATGGGGCCCATTTGCCGAAACGCCTGCTCCATCTCCACCGGGTCGTTGGTTCCTGCCCAGACGTTGGGCGAGAGCAGCCGGATGGTGCCCCCAAAATAGACGCCCAGGGCCGACTCCTGGTCGGACCAGCCAAAGGCCTGGCGCAGGGAAGCGCGATCCGGATAGACGACCAACTGAACCCTTTCAGAAGGCGTAAAATGCAGCTGCTGCACCAGTGTTGGGTAGAGGTCCTCCGCCACCCGCAGAATGATGGGGGCGGCGTTCCTGTCCCGCTCCGTATACCACACCGCGAAGTGTGTCCCTTCCAGCGGCGTGTAGCCGTGGAGAGACGTGGTGGTGCGCCAGCGGTTGACGTCGCGAACCGCGTTGTAGACTGCAGCCTGCGGCTGGTGCAGGCTCGTGGCCAGCAACGCCGTCAGGAGCAACGGCATCACCAGCCAGATGACGGGAACCAGCCAGAGTCTCTTTCCGCGCACCATCACAATCCCTCCTTTCCTGCCGTCTTACCTCCATTCTAGTGAAGATGCCATAATGGCCTCAACCCGCAAATTATGTAACACATAGATGGAAGATTCGTTGTCGCCACAGCATCGTGGCTACCGGCGACTCGTCCGGAAGCGCAAAAAAAATGTGGTCGCTCGCGCGTCCACATCCATAGAGGGGGTCGAACAGTGAATGACATCAGTGGGGGTTACAAATAGAAAGTAACACCCCCTCATTACGATGGTGTTACAAAGAAATTACAGTTGGGTAATTTGCAAAAAGAAGCAGCGCCGGCAATCCCCGCCACCGGGGCATTCCTGGCGCTGCTGGTCTGGTGAGCACTAATGGTTGGCTTTTTTGGTGACCTAGTCCGGGAAGAACTGCCGCGGATCCACGGCCTTGCCGTCGCGTCGAACTTCAAAGTGCAGGTGGGGTCCGGTGCTGCGGCCCGTGCTCCCCTCATAGCCGATCAGCTCGCCCTTCTTCACCGTCTGGCCCTGCTTGACGGCGATGGAGCTGAGATGACCGTAGATGGTGACCAGCTTGCCCTCACCGTGGTCGATGCGCACGGCGTAGCCGTAGCCCCCATCCCAGCCGGCCTCCACTACGGTTCCGTCGTCCGCAGCCACAATGGCGGTGCCCTTGGGCGCCGCCAGGTCGAGGCCGGGGTGGAACTCGCGGCCGCGCCAGCCGAACCCGGAGGTCAGCCGGGCCCCGCTGATGGGCAGGAGGAATTGGCCGCTGCCGAGTTTCGGCGCCAGCTTGGTCCCCTGCACGAACACGGCGCCCTTCGCGTCGCTCAGGACCTCTTCCTTGAGGGGCTTGCGCTCTACCACTTTGCCGTTCTCACGGCTGACGGCGTAGGTCACCTGACGCTTGCCGAAGACCCCCTTCACCAGGTACTCCGACTGCCAGGGATAGCGGTCGGGGTCCTGCCGCGTTTCCACGTCAAAGGGGATGTTCTCGACAACGGTCACCTCTTCGGTGCTTTCCAGGTGAATGTAGGGCTCGGCCACAATCAGGTTGAGCTCCTGGCCGGGCTGGAGAGCCGTGGGTTTGACGCCCGGGTTGGCCTGGCTCAGGTCATCCGGGGTCAGGCCATTCACCTCGGCGATGCGCCAGAGGGTATCGCCCCGCTGCACCGTGTAGGTCTGCAGCTTGTCCGTGCCGCGGACGAGAATGCGCTGGGCCTCTTCCGCCGTGCGGACATCGTCCGCGCGGGCCATGCCGTCCGCCAGGGTCAGCTGCTCCTTGATGGCGACCTGCTTGACCTCCGCCTGGGCATCCAGGGCCTGGCGGTAGTCGGCCTCAATGGCATCCACCACCGACTGCGCCGTCTCCCGGTCGGCCACGAACACCACGGACTGCCCCGCCACCCGAATGGCAACGGCAGGCACCTGTCGGTTGGCCGCCGCCTGCAGGCGCTCGGCCAATTCGTCGGCAGTCAGCTGCAGCAGCCGGTCCGACACCGGCACGCGCTGAATGGTCACCTGTTCGGCCAGGCCGGCCCCGCTGGGGGCAAGCACTGCCAGCTTCTCCACGGCCTGCTTGGCCTGCGTCTCCGAGGGCACGGCGCCCAGCACCGTTCCCTCCAGACTGACAGCGTAGACGAAACGGGAGGCGGCGTAATGGCGCCAGAACAGAGCCGCCAGGGCCAGGGCCAGGATCATTCCGGCCAGCAGGAGACGCCGCTGGGGAGGTAGACGTAACTGCGCCAAGGGTGTCCCTCCTGAATCGAGGTGGGGAGGACAATGTTCTCCATAAGGGGAGGGTTTCCTGCCTCTCCAGCAACCTTATATTTCAGGAAAGTTGTTGCCAAAAAATAGATTGGCTTACACACCCCTGGTTTTATGCAAATCGCCCTCCGCCCCTAATGGGGCGAAGGGCGTCTTTCCGTCTAGCCTCTCATGTCTGAAAGCACCTGCCGGGTGGCCTCCAACGTTTCGTCCAGGTCTTGCCGGCTGTGAGCGATGGTCAGGAACCAGGCCTCGAAACGGGACGGCGCCAGGTGCACGCCCCGGTCCAGAAGCCCTCGGAAGAGCCTGGCGAAGCGGCCCGTGTCCGCGGTTTGGGCCGTTGTGTAGTCCCTTACCGGCGTCCCTGTGAAGAAGAGCGTGAAGCCGGAGCCGTAGCGGTTGAGCTGCACCTCGTGACCGAACTCCCGGGCGTTCCGCAGCACTCCTTCGGCCAGGTAGGCGGCCTTGGCCTCCAACCCCTCGTAGGTGCCTGGGCGCCGTAGAATGTCCAGGGCCTTGAGCCCCGCCGAGACGGAGAGCGGGTTGCCCGCCAGGGTGCCGGCCTGGTAGGCGGCGCCCTTGGGGGCGATGAGGTCCATCAGCTCGCGCCGGCCGCCGTAGGCGCCCAGGGCCAGACCGCCGCCGACAATCTTGCCAAGGCAGGTGATGTCCGGACTCTGCCCCAGGATGTTCTGCGCCCCCCCGTAGGTGAACCGGAACGCGGTGATGACCTCGTCGTAAATCACCAGGCCGCCCGCCTCGTGCATCAGACGGGTGACCTCGTCCAGAAAGCCGGGCTTGGGCTCGACGATTCCCATATTGCCGACCACGGGCTCGACCAGGATGGCGGCGACCTCGCTGCCCCAGCGGTCGAGGGCGTCCTTCAGGGCGCCCACATTGTTGAACGGAAGACTGACGACATCCGCCGCCACGTGGGTGGGCACGCCGGCGCTGTCGGCGATGCCCAGCGTGGAAGGTCCCGAACCGGCCTTGACCAGGGCGATGTCGGAATGGCCATGGTAGCAGCCCTCGAACTTCATGATGCGGCTGCGCCCGGTTGCCGCCCGGGACAGACGGACGGCGGTCATGACCGCCTCGGTGCCGGAGTTGACGAACCGAACCCTCTCCATGGAGGGGATGGCCTCCCGGACGCGCTCGGCCAGCTGGACCTCCAGCTCGGTAGGCGCGCCGTACAGAGTGCCGCGGCTGGCAGCCTTGGTGATGGCCTCGGTCATCTCCGGATGGGCATGGCCCAGGATGACGGGTCCGTAGGCAGCCAGGTAGTCGATGTAGCGGTTGCCATCCGCATCCCAGAGGTAGGCCCCCTGAGCACGGGCGATGAAGACCGGAGCGCCCCCGCCCACTGCCTTAAAGGAGCGGGCAGGGCTGTTCACGCCGCCCACGATGACGTCCAGGGCGCGCTGGTAGAGTTCCTCTGACTGATGGTAGCGGTCTGTGTTCACGGATCTCTCTCCTCCTTGGCGAACGGCTCTACTGATTCGGCGCCGGAGCGCTCCTGTCCTGCGCCGGGCCCGGGAGGGGACGGAAGGTCACAACATTTTCCATTCCCTGATTTAGGAGGAAAGGTTTACAGGGGGTCCCGAGGTGGATATAATAAGACCGCCAACTTGGCATGGTAAGGCAGGTTGTAAGATTGAAGGACAGGCTAGTGGGCCTGACGGAGAGGCTCAAGCGGCCGGCGACAGCCGCCGCTGTTGTCTCGCTGGTGGTTGCCCTGGCGGCAGGGAGTGCCGTCTTCGGGCGTCAGGCAGTGTCCGTCGAGCGAGCCCAGGAGCGCGAGCCCGGCATGGAAGTGCCCGGCCAGGAACCCGAGTTGTTGCATGGAGTCCGGCTTCGCCAGGTTCTGGCGACGCTGGGACCGGAGAACCTTGAGGCGCCCCAGCCCCTGCTGCCGCCCGGTCTGAAGCGCTATGTGGTTGGTCAGGGCGACACGCTGTGGGACATTGCGGCGAACCTGGGGGCGAGCGTGGAGCAGATCACCGCCAGCAACACGCTGGAGCGCGGCGACCTGATCAGCCCCGGCAAAGAGCTGATCGTGCCCATCGTCCCGGGCTTCGCCTACCGAATCAAGGACGGAGACACCCTTTCCTCCCTGGCCACCCGCTACAGCATAGAGGCGGATTCCATCCAGACCGCCAACGGCATCGCCCCGGACCAGGCTCTTTTGCCGGGAACCATCGTGTTGCTGCCGGGCGCCAGGCCGCCGGCTGCCGACAAGGTTCGCGTGGCCTCCGCCTCCCGTTCCCTGAGCAGCGGCCGGAACACAGGCGCCTGGGCCTGGCCCGCCCGCGGCCCCATCACCTCGGGCTTCGGCACGCGGTGGGGGAGCTTCCACGAGGGCATCGACATCGGGGTGGGGACTGGCACGGCGGTCCATGCCAGCCGTTCCGGCCGCGTCACCCGCGCGGGCTGGGACGGCGGTTACGGCAAGGTGGTCATGATCAGTCATGGTGGAGGACTGACGACGGTCTACGCGCACCTCTCCCAGTTGGAGGTGAGCGTCGGTGAACAGGTGGACCAGGGGCAGGTCGTCGGCCTGTCCGGGTCTACGGGCAACTCCACCGGCCCCCACCTGCACTTCGAGGTACGGGTGAACGGCACGCAGAAGAACCCCCTCTCCTACTTGCCCTGACACCTCGCCCCTGACCTCTTCCGCCGATAGCAACAAGAGAGCGCCGGACGATGCCGTCCGGCGCTTCTCCTTGCCTGCCTGCAAGTTGTCTTGCCTGGGCCTCAGTCTCCGGCCACCAGGACCTGGATCTGCCACTTGCCGTCGTCCGTCTTGCCGATGCCCAGGCGGGCCTCCAGCGGGTGGCGTACGAACTTATCCAGGATGTAGCCCTTGCGCCCGTCGGCCAGGACCACCGGCACCCAGCCATAACGTTTGCCGTCCACCTCTACCTCCGGCCCCACCGGTTGCGAGCCGCCCTGCACCTTCACCACAGTGTAACTCAGCCGCGTCAGAACGGCGCCTTGGGGGTCAGGAGACTTACGGACAGCGACTCCGTCCCCGATGACGGCAAGGTACTCGAACTGATCGTACCCCTCTGGGAAATGAACGAAGAAGTTCGGCGCGAAATAGAGCCGATCATTTATGAAGGCTCCGCCCAGAGACAGGATCTCGTCCAGAACGGGCCACAGGGGCGAGTTTGCCGGGTTGGTGTCCAACTGCGCCTGCTTGATGAATCCCTGCTTGCCGTTATCGATGCCGAAGGTGTACTTGATGTTGTCCGACATCATGGCCAGCAGGCGATCCTTGTCCCTGGCCGCCACGGCCTCGCGAAGGGACTTCATAAAGACCGCCAGTTCCGGGTCTCGCGACGATTCGTCCTCGAGCCTGATCCGGGGGCCGGCGGAAGCTGGCGGCGCGGACGGCTGAGGAGCGGGCTGCGGAATGGGCGGATTCTGGCCGGCGCCCGGGGACGCCGGCGCCGGTTGTGATTCGCCCGAACCCGCCGCCGGATTCGCGGGGACCGGCTGCTGCCCCGCTTTCAATGAACAGGCCGCTCCCGTCAGGGCCAGCCCGAGGACAACCGTCAAGAGTACGGCTTTATGGCTCCGTTGCAGCTTAACCACCTCTTTCTGCGCCTAAAGACGCAGTCGAGGCGTCAAGGTTTCGGCCGGCCGTGAAACGCCAAAGACCACCGGACGTTTCATCCGATGGCCTTTCATTTCAACCAGATGGAGCCGGCGGTGGGAATTGAACCCACGACCTGCTCATTACGAGTGAGCTGCTCTACCTCTGAGCTACGCCGGCGCAAATGCATCACTTATGGTAGCATACAAAGTCCCGCCGTTCAAGGGAAATGGCTGGGACAAACGGAGGGGGGCCGCTGGCCCCCCTCTGCCTCTTACGCCTGTTTTCGGGTGATGGCTACTGAGGGTCACGCGGCGGCATCGGGGGCGGCCCCCACATCATTGCGTCAGGCATTGCCTGAGGCGCCGCTACGGGGCACGGAATGTACAGAATTTGGCCCACGTTGATCAGGTCCGGGTTCGGAAGACAGTTGGCGCCGGTAATGGCGGCGATGGAGGTCCTGAACTTCTGGGCGATGATGAACACGGTGTCGCCGGGCTGAACCACATAAGGAACGACACCCATCGGCCCAATGGGCCCCATCGGTCTGCGAGCCTGGAAGGGTGCGGTCGGGCGCTGCGGAACCATTGGCCACGTCATGGCGGACTGGCACCTCCCTTCTGTCACTGCTGAAGATTATGCAAAGTGGCAGGGTTCGGTGCTTATGACAAGCGTGGCGGAACCTGGCAAACAATAACGCCACCCGCTGGGGTGGCGCTGTCGTGTTGGTTGGAGCGGGTGAAGGGAATCGAACCCTCGCCTAAAGCTTGGGAAGCTTTCGTTCTACCATTGAACTACACCCGCGCTGAATGCATGGCTATTATAAGCGAAACCACAGTGTTTTGCAAGCAAAGCCGGCTGCCACGTGACAGCTCCCTGGCCGCCGTCTTTCGTGCGGCGAACAGTGCGTGAAAGCGCCCTGGCGAAGGTGGACCTCGTCAACGGAACAGGGGCGTCAACTCCACGGTCTGCGTCCGGTTCCGGCCGATAGAGACCAGGGCCAGGTCCACACCGGTGAGTTCGCGGACGCGCTGCAGGTAAGCCTTGGCCGTGGTCGGCAGGTCATCGTAGCGGGTCAGGCGCGACAGGTCCTCTTGCCAACCGGGCATCTCCTCGTAGACCGGCTCACACTGAGCCAGAGTCTTGATGCTCTGCGGGAAGTCCCGCGTGACGCGGTCGCCCAGGCGGTAACCGGTGCAGATCTTGACCGTCTCCAGCCCGCCCAGCGTGTCCAGGCGCGTGACGGCCAGGCCGGTCAGGCCGCTCAGGCGGGCGGCGTAGCGCACAATCACTGTGTCCAGCCAGCCCACGCGGCGGGGACGCCCCGTGGTGGTGCCGTACTCATGCCCGCGCTCGCGGATCCAGTCGCCCGTATCGTTGAGCTGTTCGGTGGGGAACGGACCGTCGCCCACCCGGGAGGTATAGGCCTTGACCACGCCGATGACCGTGCCGATGCGAGCCGGCCCCACCCCGGCACCGACGCAGGCGCCGCCGGCGATCGGGTGCGAGGATGTCACGTAGGGGTAGGTGCCGAAGTCGATGTCCAGCAGGGTGCCCTGCGCGCCCTCGAACAGCACGTTCTTTCCCGCATCGATGGCGTCGTTGATGATGGCTACGGTGTCGGCAACAAACGGCCGGATGCGTTCGGCGTAGGCCAGGTAGGGCTCTGCGATCTCCTGGGCTGTGAAACCACCGACGCCGTAGACCTTCTCCAGGAGCGGGTTCTTCTCAGCCAGGTTGCGTTCCAGCAGTTCCAGGAAGCGCTCCCGGTCCAGCAGGTCGTCCACCCGGATGCCCACCCGGGCGAACTTGTCCATGTAGCAGGGGCCGATGCCCCGGCGGGTGGTCCCGATCCTGTTCTTGCCCTTGCGGTCCTCGTCCACCTCGTCGAGGCGGATGTGGTAGGGCATGATGACGTGCGCCGCCGGGCTGATGCGAAGCTGCGGCCTGGTCACGCCCTGTTCCGCCACATAGTCGAGCTCGTGGGCGAGCACCGCCGGGTCCAGCACAACACCATTGCCGATGACGCAGATCTTGCCGGGATAGAAGACACCGGACGGGATCAGGTGCAGCTTGTACTCCCGCTCGCCCACCACGACGGTGTGGCCGGCGTTGTTGCCGCCCTGGTAGCGAACCACCAGGTCGGCCCGCTCCGCTGCATAGTCGACGATCTTTCCCTTGCCCTCGTCGCCCCACTGGGCTCCCACCACTGCCACCGTTGCCACTAAACGCACCTCCCGGGGGATGAAAAGGGGGTGAGTTGCTGACAACCACCCCTCATACCGGTTTCTGCTATGACGGCTCGGCCGCGGATGAGCGGCCTTTGAACCGTGTCTATCGTAGCAGAGGCGGGTCCCTGTGTCAACGCAAAAGGCGAACGTTAACCGGCCAAATGGCGGTTATCGATCGACACAAACTTGCCGAACTCCTTCAGGAAGACCAGTTCGACGGCGCCGACCGGGCCGTTGCGCTGCTTGGCCAGGATGACCTCGGTGATATTAGGTTTCTCACTCTCCCGGTTATAATAGTCGTCCCGATAGATGAAGGCCACCACATCGGCGTCCTGCTCGATGGAGCCGGATTCGCGCAGGTCGGAAAGCATGGGACGCTTGTCCGTGCGCGACTCGACGGAACGGGAGAGCTGAGACAGGGCCAGCACCGGCACGTGCAGCTCGCGGGCCAGGGCCTTGAGCGAGCGGGAGATCTCCGAGATCTCCTGCTGCCGGTTCTCCTTGTTGCCGGGAGCGGTCATGAGCTGCAGGTAGTCCACCATGATCAGGCCCAGGCCGTGCTCCGACTTCATGCGCCGCGCCCTCGCCCGCAACTCCATGATGGAGATGGCCGGGGTGTCGTCGATCAAGATGGGCGCCTCGCTCAGGCGCGCCAGGGCTGAGGTCAACCGCTGCCAGTGCTCCTCGGTCAGGTGGCCGGTGCGCAGCCGCTGGCTGTCAATGTTGCCTTCGGCGGCCAAAAGGCGCATGGCCAACTGCTCCTTGCTCATTTCCAGGGAGAAGATGGCGGCGGGAGTGGCCTTCTCCACCGCGGCGTAGCGCACGAAGTTCAGGCCCAGTTGGGTTTTGCCCATGGAGGGGCGGGCAGCCAGGATGAACAGGTCAGATGGCTGCAGGCCGCTGGTCAGGTCGTCCAGGTCCTTGTACCCGGTGGGAACGCCCGTCACCTCGCCCTTGTGGGCATAGAGGTACTCGATGTGATCCAGGGCCTTGTCCAGCACATCCCGCAGCATCTCGTAGCCGCGGGAGATACGGCGCTGGGAAATGTCGAAGATGGACTTCTCCGCCTCGTCCAGGATGGCATCGATCTCCTGGTCCGGTTGGTAGCCCTTGGACAGGATGTGGGACGAGGCGTTGATTAGGGCCCGCAGCGTGGCCTTCTCCTCCACAATGTGGGCGTAGTGTTCGATGTTGGCGGCCGTGGGGACGATGTTGGCCAGCGTCGTCAGGTAGGCTGCGCCTCCCAGGTCATCTAGAACGCCGCGCCGCCGCAGGTCCTCCGCCAGGGTGACCAGATCCACCGCCTCACCGCGGTTGAAGAGTTCACAGATGGCGGTGAAAATGACCCGATGGGCGTCGCGGTAGAAGTCCTCCGGGCGCAGCAACTCCTGGGCGCGGATGATCGCGTCCTTGTCCAGGAGCATGGAGCCGAGAACGGACTGCTCCGCTTCCTGGCTCTGCGGCGGGACCTTATCCAGCATCAGGCCCATGGGCTTTCCTCCCCAAGTCCGGCCTTAATCGGCCGCTCCGGCCTGGGCTGGCCTTCCACCCTCGGCCGCGGCGGCCGCCTCTTCGCGCGCCTCGTCCACTTCCGCAGCCGCCTGGCCTGCCTCCAGTGCCTCTGAGGATTCCTCCGTCCCCGAGGAGGACTCCTCCGCCGCCTCCGGCGGGTGAACCGGCTTCCAGGCGCGGACGGCCTGAAGGCCGCCCTCCAGCAGCAGGTCCAGGGCTTCCTCGACGTTGTTGACGCCCACCAGGTCCACGCCGCCGACCTGGGAGGGAAGCTCCTTCAGGTTTTCGGCGGGCAGGAGCACGCGCTTCATGCCGGCCTGCTTGGCCCCGAAGATCTTCTCAAAGACACCGCCGACGGGCTTGACCCGGCCCTGAATGGAGACCTCGCCCGTAACCGCCACGTTCTGGCGTACTGGGAAGCCGGTGATGGCTGAAAGAATGGAGGTCAGAATGGCGACGCCGGCGGACGGGCCGTCGATGTTGCCGCCGCCCACCACGTTGACATGGACGTCGTAGTTGGCCAGGTCCTCACCGGTCAGCTTGCGCAGCACGGAGGCGGCGTTGAAGACTGAATCCTTGGCCATGCTGCCGGCGGTGTCGTTGAAGCGCAGGGAACCCTTGCCCTTTTCGGCGCAGGAGAAGGCAATGGCCTCGATCTCCAGAACCGAGCCCAGAAAGCCCGAGACGCCGAGGCCGAAGACCTGCCCGACCTCAAAGGCATCGGCGGCCTTGGTCAGGACTGCGGTGGTCAGGCGGCTGGCTTGAATGACCTCGCGGACATCGTCCAGGGTCACCATCACGACCGGGAAGTCCGCAACGCCCTCCGCCCCTTCCTGCACGGGCAGGGCGGCAGCCTCCAGGCCGTCGCGCTGCAGCGAGTTGCCAAAGGCGTCAGCCAGTATGCCCACGGCCTTGCGGCCCTCGATGGTGTATTCGGCGATGACCTGCACAGCCTCTTCCTCGATGTGGGCGTGCAGCTTCTGCGCTGCCGCCCGCACGATCTCGGCGATGTCGGCTGGGGTCAGCGGATCGAAGTACACCTCGGCGCAACGCGACCGCAGGGCCGGGTTGATGTCAGAGGGGTCCCGGGTGGTGGCGCCGATGAGTACGAAGTCGGCGGGAGCGCCTTCTTCGAAGAGCTTCTTGATGTACTTGGGGACCTGCGGGTCCAGCGGGTCGTAATAGGACGAGTCGAAGATGACGCGCTTGTCCTCCAGGACCTTGAGGAGCTTATTCTGCAGCATGGGGTCCAGCTCGCCGATTTCGTCGATGAACAGGATGCCGCCGTGGGCGTCGGTAACCAGGCCCAGCTTGGGCTCGGGCACGCCCCCTTCGGCCAGGTCGCGGCGCGCCCCCTGATAGATGGGGTCGTGCACCGAGCCGAGCAGCGGGTTGGTCACCTCGCGCGGGTCCCACCGCAGGGTGGTGCCGTCCACTTCCACGAACGGCGCATCCTTGGCGAATGGCGCATGGGGCGAGCCCTTGGCCTCCTGCAGGGCCAGCCGTGCCACCGTGGTCTTGCCGACGCCGGGTGGGCCGTACAGCAGGATGTGCTGGGGGAAGGGGGAGGCCAGCTTGGACAGCAGCGCCTTGACCGCCTTGTCCTGCCCCACCACCTCGCTCAGGGCGGCAGGGCGCAGCACGTCGATGGCGGAGCGGGCCAGCTTCTTCTGCTCCAGCTTCTCCAGCAGGGCGTAGCGCTTGAGGGTCTGGGCGTTTTCCGGCCCCGCGTCCTCGCGCACCACCTGCATCTTGATCTCGCGGACGTACTCCTCATGGCGCTTTTGCATGCGCTCCTGGATCTTCTTCTCGATCTTGTCCTCGACGGAGCGGCGGGCCATCAGGTCGGCGATCTCGTCCTCTACCTGCTCCAGGGCCTGCTGCAATTCGGTCAGGTTCTTCGGCCCCTCCAGGGTGGGGTCCTCCAGGACCAGGCGCTGCAGGGCCTGGGCCTGCAGCAACAGGTCGTCCGACCGCATGCCGGTCAGAGCCTCCAGCTTGCCGGCCTTCAGGACCAGCTTGTCCGCGCCGAAGAGGTTCGTAAGCAGCGAGAAGAGCGCCGTCACCTGTCGGCGCAGCTGCTCTTCGTCAGTCAGACGGCGCGCCAGAGCGGCATCTGGGCGCACCCATTTCTCGATAAGTTCCTTCATGCCCGGCTGTCCTCCACCACTTCCACCGTCACCTGGGCCGTGACGTCGGGGTGGAGCTTGACGGCGACCTGATGCTCGCCCAAGGTCTTGACGGCGTCCTTCATCTCGATCTTGCGCTTGTCGACGGCCACACCCGCCGCCCGCTGCAGGGCCTCCGCCACATCCTTGGAGGTGACGGAACCGAAGAGGCGACCCGCGTCTCCTACCCGGGCAGGAATGACCACTTTGAGACCCGCGAGCCGCTTGCCCAGTTCCTGAGCCTCCTGGCGGAGGCGCTCGGCCTTCGCCCGCTCGCGTTCCTTCTCGTGGGCCAGATTCTTGACGGCCCCCTCCGAAGCAGCGGCGGCCAGGCCGCGCGGCACCAGGAAGTTGCGGCCGTACCCCTCGGCCACCTCCACCATGGCGCCCTTCTTGCCGAGACCCTTGACGTCTTGCAGCAAAATGACCTTCATGCTGAATCCCCTTCACAACGGAGACTTCGATGAGAGCGGAGGACTACTCGTCCGACGAGTCAATCCAGAGCCTGAGGTCGAGAAGCGAGTCGACCATGCCGGCGATGGCAAGGACCTGTCCGAGCCGGGCGCTGACGAGCACCAGGAGAACAATGGCCACGGCCTTGCCCACTCCGTACCGTCGGAGAAGCCCGTACGCCAGAGCCGCACCGGTGACGATGTAGAACGAGGACAGCGCGGTGATGAGGCCGAGCCCAAGGGTCTGCACGTAAGGCACGCCTACCAACTGCGTCCCGTAACCCAGGGCCAGGAGAAACATGGCCTCAGCCGGCATCTTCCAGGTGGAAAAGGCGGGGATGGGCGGAAGCTCCAGACGCAGACGCCCCAGCACCCATTTCGCCGCGGCGTACTGGAACAGGGCCGAAAATACTGCACCGGCGCCGATAAAAAGCCACCATGTCCGACGCAGGAGATCGAGCGATAGTTCCATCTGCGCTATGTACTGCTCAAACTGTGGAGTGGACGTCTGTGGGTACTTCCCAACCATCTGCTTCAGGGGATCGATTAAGGCGACACGCGTCAGGTTCAGGAGTTCTGCCATCTGGTTGAGGCCGAACAAATGGTAGAGCAACACGAAGATGACCAGGGAGGACAGTCCGGTCGCTACCGCGGTCAGCGCCAGGGTCCGCACCACCGGCCATTTCTGGCGGACGCCGAAGCCGATGGCCAGTCCGGACGACCCGAAGGCCACGGCCGTCATCAGGGCTGTTCCGGGGCCCAGCGTAACGGCCAGAAGCATCCAGACAACGATGACCGTGAGGAGACTGGAGCGAAAGCCGTATCGCGCCCCCATCAGGACGATGGGCACAGGCAGGAAGAACGGCAGAAACGGCAGGACCTGTGCCAGAAGAGCCAGAAGGGCGGTGAGCGCCGCCAGGAGGGCTCCTTCTACCAGGGCCCTGGTGCTCATGCGGCTGGCCACGTCGCGCCTCCACATGCCCGTTGGGTCCCGGTGGACACGATAACCAGTTGCTGCCTAACCGGGAATGTCATGGAAAACCTCACTGCCGTATGGCTTGCTGCGTTCTCGGAAGCTTCGCTGGCGGAGGCGGCTTCTCCTGCGCCCCTCCCACCTCCCCGGAAACTCCCGGCCAGGGAACAGAGACCGGCTCCAGGGCCTCGGCGGCCGCTGGAAGCCGGTCCTGGGGTACACGAAAGGGGCACCTCGCGGTGCCCCCTCGGGTCAGTCGATCGTAAACGGCATCAGGGCGACAGTTCGAGCCCGCTTGATCGCGGTGGTGAGCTGGCGCTGGTGCCGGGCGCAATTCCCCGAGGTGCGCCGCGGTAGGATCTTGCCCCGCTCGCTGGTGAAACGCTTGAGCTTGCCGATCTCCTTGTAGTCGATGGACTCAACCTTGTCAACGCAGAAGCTGCAGACGCGCTTCTTTGGCCGGCGGCCACGTTCACGCCTCAACGTTATTCACCTCTCTTGTATCGGAGCAAAAGGCCGCAGCCAGGCGGGCGGCGTGCGGTTTTACTCCGCGAACTTAGAAGACTTGTTTAAAATGGGACGTCGTCGTCGTCAAAACTGACTTCCGACCCAAGGTCGGGAGGATTCCCGACCGCCTGCGCCTTCTTGGAATCCAGGAACTGCACGGACGAGGCCACAACTTCAGCGGCCTTGCGCTTGGTGCCGTCCTGGGCTTCATAGGACCGAATCTGCAGCCGTCCCTCGACGGCCACGAGGCGGCCCTTGTTCAGGTGCTGGGAGACCGTTTCGGCCTGCTTATCCCAGACCACGATGTCAATGAAGTCGGCTTCCTTCTGGCCCTGCGCGTTGGGACGGCCGCGGTCCACCGCCAGGGTGAAGTTCGCGACGGCCTTGCCGCTGGGCGTATAACGCAGTTCGGGGTCGCGGGTCAACCGGCCGATGAGGATAATCCGGTTTAGCATCCCAACCACCCCTGAGCGTTAGTCGTCAAGCTTAATAACCATGTGCTTGATCACGTCGTCGCTGATCTTCAGCACACGCTCAACTTCTTTAGAAGCCTGCGGCTCCGACTGAAAGTTGACAATGACGTAGTAGCCGTCATTGAAACCATTAACCTCATAAGCAAGACGGCGCTTGCCCCACCTGTCGACGTTGGCGACCGTACCACCCTGCTCGGTGATGAGATTGGTGTACTTGTCCACCAAGGCCGCAGTGGCTTCCTCTTCGAGGTCCGGCTTGATGATGAACATCAGCTCGTAGTTGCGCACCTTTGGTGCCTCCTCCCTTTGGACGTTGGCTGGACGCCGACCGGCGCCCGCATGGCCCCGCGTGGACGCGGGACAGGGGGAAGTCCTGCCCAAAGCAGGACAGAGAACGGAGTAATTATAGCATCACAATTCCGGAGGGGCAACCTGTTTGTTGGGCGTTGACTGCACGATTTCACGGACGCTCTTTTCGAACTTGGGCCGGGGAATCATGACGCGATGCCCACAGCCCAGGCATTTGAGGCCGAAGTCAATACCGGTTCGGGTGATTTCCCAGCGGTCGGAGCCACACGGGTGGGCTTTCTTGAGTCGCACCACATCGCCCAGATGAAAGCGGTCCATAGGCTTCCTCCCGCGACCCTACTAGAGGTTGCCGATCTCGGATTCGGGGCTGCCGGCAGCACGAGGGGTCGGAGTACCCGGGTCGCCGGGAGCTTCAGGCCGCCCCCGGCCCTGCAAGAATACCTGTCGCGGATAGGGAATCTCGATGCTCTCCCGCTCAAAGGCCTCCAGGATCCGATGCCGCAAGGCCCGCTCCACCCCCCACTGCTCCATGGGGCGGGTTTGAGCCAGGATGCGGATGTCCATGGCGCTGGGGCCGAGGTTGACCACGCCCAGAACCTCTGGGTCGGCCACGATGACCTCTTTGAACTCCTGAGCGACGTCCGCGGCCACGCGCCGCAGCACCTCGAGGACGCGAGGCAGGCTTTCCTCGTAGGCCACGCCGACGTCCACCAGGGCTCGCATTTGACCCCGGGACATGTTGGTGACGGCTTCGATCCTGCCGTTGGGCACCACGTGCACGGCGCCGGAGAAGTCACGCAGGCGGGTGATGCGGAGTCCGAGGTCCTCAACCACGCCCGTGTAGGAGCCGGTCGTGATGTAGTCGCCCACGGCAAACTGGTCCTCGTACAAAATGAAGAATCCGCTGATAATATCCCTCACCAAGCTCTGGGCGCCGAAGCCCACGGCCAGCCCCACCACGCCGGCCGACGCCAGTATGGGCTGGAGTGTCTCGGGGGGCAGAAAGATGCTGAGCAGGCTGAGGACGGCCACAACGTCCACAAAGTATCGCAGGATGCTGCGCGTGAGCGGCGCCAGGGTGCGGCTGCGTCGGTCGTCTATGACCAGGAGGTTGCCGTGGCGAGCCTGTGTCAGGGCCCGTTCCGCCAGGCGGACGCCGTAGACCAGGAGCAGTCGCGCCAGAAGAACAATCAGGACGGCCTTCAGCAGACGCCCGCCCCAGACGGTCCAGAGCGCGGGGTCGAGCAGATACCTCTGCAGGTAAGTTGTGTCCATAATGCCGCTACAGTACCCCCCAGGGCGACCAGCGGTGGAACCAGGCCTCCAGATAGGGCAGCAGCTGGGAGGCGGTCAAAAACTGCTGAAGGGCCGGCCAGTGGAGAAGGTTCAGGACAGGCGCCAGGAGGCCGGCCATAATCACCAGGACCACCAGTGACTCGGCACCTCCGAGCAGGGCGCCCGCCAGGTGGTTGAAAGCACTAAGGGGCGTTCCCTCCAGGGACCGCGTGACCTGCCAGGCAAGGCCGTTGGCCAGTCCCGTGATTACCGCCATGATAACAAAGAAGCTGATGGCTGTCCAAACGAGCGTGGCCAGACTATAGTACACCAGGTCGCCCACGGTCTGCAGGTGCAGGAATTCGGCCCGCATCAGCGCCGAGTGGGCCGCCTGCGCCAGGGCGCGTTGAAGGGCGGCGGGAAAGGGCAGGCCGGCGGCCAGGCTGGGCACCGCCTCAGGCTGCACCGTGGACAGGGGCTGCGCGGCCAGGGCCGCCGGCAGGGGCACGCGGCCCGCCAGGTAGTGCGCCGTGGAGGCCACCCACCCCATAGCCGCGTCGAGCCACTGGGTGGCGGCCGGCGCGAAGCGCGCCGCCAGGTACCAGGAGAGGAGCAGACCCGTCAGCCCCACCACGATCGAGAACAGGCCGCGGCGCCATCCTTTCAGGGCCCCCCAGGCCACCAGGATAACAATGATGTAGTCAAGGACGGTCAGCGTCCGTCACCTCCGCCGGAAATGCCGGGGTCCACCAGTTTCCATCGCCTCGGTCTTTCGATAACGCCCGCCCACCCACCTCCCGGAGACAGGCACAGCCTCCGGGACGGCCGCCCGGGTCGCGCTCCCAGAAGGTGAAGCCGGCCGGGCCGCGCTGCATAGGCTGGGGCAGATGCCCATATACTCATAGCGTTCTGCTGGTGTGGGAGGTCGGGTCTATGCAGTCTGGGCGCCGTAGGTCCTGGTTTTCTTCGCCGCTGCCCCGCGAGCAGAAGTTCGACTCCAGCGCTTCCGGTTGCGCCGGCCGCCTGGCCACAGCCGTGGTAGATTACAGTTGCGCCCTGGAGGCTGAAACGGACCCTGTCGTCGTCCTCTGCATCGGCACCGACCGTTCCACCGGCGACTCCCTCGGGCCGCTGGTGGGGACCTTTCTCTCAGAGCGCGCCGGGCTTTCCGCCCAGGTGTTCGGGACCCTTGATAACCCTGTACACGCCGCCAACCTTCAGGAAGTCGTCGATTGGCTCAGGGTCAAGTACGAGCACCCCCTGATCGTGGCGGTGGATGCCTGCCTCGGCCGTCTGGATTCCGTCGGCACCGTGACCGTTGGAGAGGGCCCCCTCCGCCCCGGCGCCGGCGTCAACAAGAGCCTCCCCGCCGTGGGCAACGTTCACGTGACGGGCGTTGTCAACGTCGGCGGGTTCATGGAGTACTTTGTGCTCCAGAACACGCGCCTGAACCTGGTCATGAAGATGGCCAGGGTCATCTCCTCCGGCATCGTCGAGGCCGTCGGGCGGCTGGACCAGATGCGGGGCAGTGCCCCTGTTGAGTCGTTTCAGGTGTGAACCAGATATGGGCTTGTGCGACCCGCTACGCCGCCACTTCCAGGGCCCCGGGCAGGATCTCGATGGTCACGGGCAGAGTCCCGGCCACTTCACCGTCCAGATGGACCGCCAGCGGGTAGTCAGAGGTGACGGTCAGCCTCTGGCCGCGGGTCTCCTGCACTTTGGGCAGGCGGAGGTGGTTGCCGGAGTAGATCCGTGGCACCGCGGCCAGCAGTTCCGGCAGGCTGAGGTTGCCCGCAGTGATGATGTCGAAGAGGCCATCCGTCAGGCTGGCGTGGGGGGCGATCCGCATGCCCCCGCCGTAGTACTGGCCGTTGCCCACGGCCAGTAAAGTAATGGTCGCCTGTGTGATGTGTCCGTCGATGTCCACGGTGACCGGTCGCGGCCGGAAACGGGCCAGAACCTTGGCCACGCCCACCAGGTACGGGATTGTGCCCCCGAAGTACTTGGGAATGGCGTTTGTTTCGCGGCAAACCTCGGCGTCAAACCCAATGCCGGCGGAGTTGAGAAAGTAACGGTCCCAGGCCCGCCCCACATCCACCTTGATGGTGTGAGCCCCTAGCGCTACGGCCAGCGCAGCCTCCGGGTCGGTGGGAATGCGCATCGGCTTGCAGAAGTCGTTGCCGGTCCCGGCCGGCACAACCCCAAACGAGGCCCGGGTCCCCACCAGGCCGTTGACTGCCTCGTAGAGCGTTCCGTCGCCGCCCAGAGCGATGACGCGGTCCGCTCCCGCAGCCGCGGCCTCCGCCGCCAGCCGGATGGCGTCGCCGGCCTGGCGCGTATCAAACACCTCAATAGTGTGCTCGGAAGCCGCAGCCATTGGCCTTAGCTGCTCCCAGGTCTTGCGGCCGCGTCCACGGCCGGCGGCGGGATTGACGATGACGGCTACGTTCATGTTCCGCCTCCGCTGTCTGAGATGGTTCCTAACCGCCGCTTCCTAGCAGAAAAAGCCCGGCGTGGCCGGGCTTTCTTTATCGCTGTGATCAGGCCGGTTTGGCGTTGGGCTTCGCCTGCATGCTCTCCTGGGGCTGGGGCGCTGCGGCGGAGTTGCGCATTACACTGACGCCCTGGAACACCGCGCCCTCGGAGATCACCAGATGACCGACCTTGATGTCGCCGTAGAGACGACCGCTGGGCACGATCTCCAAGCGGCCCTCGCAATCGACGTTGCCTTTGATCTGCCCGGCCACGGTGATCTGCTTGGCCTTGACATTGGCCACCACCACCGCATTCTCGCCGATGACGAGCTCACCGCTGTGGCTGATTTCGCCTTCCAGTTTGCCATCCACGCGCACCACGCCGCTGGAAATAAGGGTGCCGCGAAACTCAGTGCCCCGCCCGAGAATGGTCTCTACGCGCTCCAGCAATGCGCTTTCCGCTTCCTTTCGGCCGAACACGGCGGTTCCTCCTCATGGTCCATCCAAATTGCCTGAGAGATGACCTAGTCCGTCAGATACGCACGTGGGTTGACCAACTGGCCGTTGACATGGACTTCATAGTGCACGTGGGGGCCTGTGGTCCGGCCGGTCATGCCCACATAGGCGACGACCTGGCCCTTTTTGACGTGGTCGCCCACCTCGACGGCCAGACGTGAATTGTGCCCGTACATGGTGACAAACCCGTAGCCGTGGTTGATGGTTACCTTCTTGCCGTACCCCCCATCCCAGCCGGCCTCGATAACGACCCCGTCACCGGTGGCGTAGACCGCCGTGCCGTACGGCGCCGCAATATCAACCCCCGGATGGAACTCGGAGCCCCAACCGTATGGATTACGGCGGTATCCAAAGCTGGAGGTGACGTCTCCGTAGGCGGGCCAGATCGACGGTTTGGCAGCCAGGTATCGGAGCTTTTCGGCAACGTCGTTATGCAATTGTTCCAGACTGGCCTGCCTGGTCTCGATTTCCGTCTTTGCCTGCTCCAGCGTGGCCAGCATCTGAGCCGATATGTCGAGGTCACCCCGGCTGGCCTGGGCCTGTGAGTCCGCTGACCCGAGAGCCGCGATCAGCCCGGAAGTCTCGGCGCTGCCGGCGGGAAGCCCGGGACCGCCGATGGATGCAATACGGGCGGCGTCCCGGAGCGTCGGCCGGTAGTTCGGCTCCTCAGAGCCAGGGACCAGACCGACGGACTTGGTATCCTGCGAGTTGCTGTTGGCCGGCCTGGGTGCCAGCTTCATCATCTCGCGGACCTGCTTGTCCAGCTCTTCCAGCTTGCGCAGGCTCTCCTGAACGGCCTCCGTCTCTTTCGAAAGGGAATCCAACTGCTCACGCTGCTCTGAGGTCAACTGGCGGAGCTGTCGGAGCTCACCCATATTCGCGGCCATCTTTTGATAGGAGTTGGTGAAAATGAGCAAGGCCAACCCAACCAGGCCGAGCACGGTCAGTCCCGCTTCCAGGTATGCCAAAGGCAGGCGGAAGCTGCGGACGGACCTCTCGGAATGGGGGATGACCATGATCGTGAAGAATCGCTTGCGGTCTTTCACCAACTATATCACCGTTTCGCCTAACCTTAGGGCTTGTCCATCCGTCGCGTCTTTGGTGTTCTCACACCGGGACAGCGATAGCTTTGGAGATATTCGCCAAAAACCCCAATATCCCTTCACAGGCCGGAAAACTCACTGCCTGGTTGCCGCGGCCAGGCGGCTTCCCGTTTCGGCGGTGGCCTTGGCCAGAGCTTGCTTCTCCTCATCGGTCAGAAAGTAGGACGACTGTCCGGCCACGACCGGCTTGGCGTAGACCCGGGACTCTTCCCGTCCGTAGAGACTGGAGATGATGACGCCGTTCTGCTCTTGGTCCAGAAGGGCAACTGCGAAGCTCAGGTCGCTGCCGGTGTCCGCGAAGGCATTGAACCGAACCACACCTACATGTTGGACGTGCCTCCGACCGTCCGCCTCCAATGCCGAGCAGCGAACGTCCAACTGCCGAACGCGGTTGGTGGCCTCTTCAACGCGCCGAGCCTGGTCGCGCAGGAGGGCTTCCAGATCCAGGGCGCCGGAGCCGCGCCAGATGGCGTTGAAACGGCGGCGGAGAGACGCGAACTGTGCAACCTGAATGAGGACAATGATGCCAAGGACTCCCACCAATACGAAAAGGCCTAGCAACCAGGGCGTTGGGTCCTGGTTGATATAGGCGAACCACGCAAACACAGGTAAAACGTCTCCCTCCGCAGCTACGGGCAAGCTCCGCTCGCCCGCTGCACATTCTCTCTGATATTCGGGGGCAGGTGCCGCCGCCTTCCCCTGTGTTCCACGTGGAACCGTTCCACGTGGAACGGATCAGGCCAGGAGTAGGTCAAGCAGGCGCTTCAGGTCGTCCTGCCCGAAGTAACTAATCTCTACGCGTCCCTTGTTTTCGCCGCTCACGATTCGAACAACAGTGCCAAATCGCTCCCCCAGTTCCGCCTCCAGCGACGAAACGGAAGGGTCCTTGCTGGCCTTGCGCCCACCCTTGCTCGGCCTGGGAGCAGCATCTTCCTTCTTCAGCAGAACTTCGGTCTCCCTAACCGACAGTCCCTTCTCCTCAATCGCCCGAGCCAGCGCCTCCTGACGTTTGCCTTCGCTGACGGAGAGCAGCACCTTGGCGTGCCCCATGGAGACTTTCCCCTGAGCCACGCTCTGGCGCACGCCGCTCGTGAGATGCAGCAGGCGCAGTGTGTTGGCTACCTGGGATCGGCTCTTCCCCAACCGCTTCGCCAGGTCTTCCTGCGTCAATCCAAACTCTCGGATGAGCTTTTCGTAGGCCTCTGCCTCTTCGATCGGATTGAGGTCCTCGCGCTGCAGGTTCTCAATTAGCGCGATCTCCATAACCTGACGCTCGGTGAACTCCTTCACCACGGCCGGCATCGTCTTCAGCCCGGCCATTCGCGAGGCGCGCCAGCGGCGCTCACCGGCCACAATCTCAAAGCCCTCGCCCTTCGACCGGACGACAATGGGCTGCACCACACCGTGTTCCTTGATGGACGCGGCCAGTTCCTCCAGCTTTTCCTGGTCAAACTGCTTTCGGGGCTGAAACGGGTTGGGCTTCATCAGAGCCGTATCAATCTCCCTGATGCCGTCCTCCGGCCCGACCTCAACCTCAGGAAGAAGCGCCTGCAGCCCTTTCCCTAGCCCTCTCTTCTGCACGCTCCACCACCTCCTTCGCCAACTCGTAATACAGTTCGGCGCCCTTTGACTTGGGGTCGTAGGTGAGAATCGGCTTGCCGTGACTTGGCGCCTCCGACAGCCGAACATTGCGGGTGATGACGCTGCTGTAGACCTTGCCCTTGAAGAACCGCTTGACCTCCTCCACCACCTGGATGGACAGGTTGGTGCGGCCGTCGAACATGGTGAGCACCACGCCCTCGATCTCCAGCTGGGGGTTCAGGTTGGCCTGCACCAGCCTGAAGGTGTTCATCAGCTGGCTCAGCCCTTCCAGCGCGTAGTACTCACACTGGATGGGGATGAGAAGCGAGTCGGCCGCGGTCAGTGCGTTAACCGTCAACAGCCCCAGTGACGGCGGGCAGTCCACCAGCACGAAATCATACTGCTCCCGCACGGGCTCCAGGGCCTTCTTCAGCTTGTTCTCGCGGGACATCTGCGGCACCAACTCAATCTCCGCACCAGCCAGATCTATGGTGGCCGCAATGATTTCCAGCCGCGGCAGCGACGTTCGCATAATCACGGACTCCGCCGTCACATCGTTGATCAGTGCGTCGTAGATGGAACCGGACACACGCTTCTTGTCGACGCCCAGTCCGCTGGTGGTGTTCCCCTGCGGATCGATGTCGATGACCAGGACCCGCTTCCCCATGTCGGCCAGGCAAGCGGAAAGGTTCACGGCGGTGGTGGTCTTCCCCACACCGCCCTTCTGATTGGCAATGGCCAGGACGCGCCCCATGCGTGTTCAGCTCCCGTTCCTCTATCCCCAAACTACAGACGTATAGATTCGCTCCCGTGGAGCAACCCTCCTCCCCTTCCAGAGGATTGCATTCCTGTCAAAAATGGAAAAGGCCCCGCCCCCAGGCGGAGCCGACAAAATCCCTCTTCCGGTCGTTAGAGCGGGCGCCGTTCCGGCGTTCCCGCCCGCCGTGGGTACTCCTTCGGCGTGGCCCGCAGCTTTTCCACCCGTATGATGGCGCGCCCTTCCTCTGTGCCGGGGAGACTGAAAGCGTCGACTCCGCGGGCGTGCCCACCCAGACGTTGCAGCGCGCCCGCTGCGCTCTCCACCTCTGCCGCTGCCCCCGGGCCCTTCATCGCCAGGAAGCTGCCGCCCACGCGCACCAGGGGCAGGCAAAACTCCGCCAGTACGGACAGATGAGCCACGGCCCGCGCCGTGGCCAGGTCGAACCGCTCCCGCCAGTCGGGGCGCCGCCCGGCGTCCTCGGCCCGAAGGTGAACAGCTTCAACGTTCTGCGCACCCAGTTCCAAGGCCACCGCCCGCAAGAACTCGACGCGCTTTCCCAGCGCGTCCACCAGAACGACGCGCCACCCGGGCCTCGCCAGAGCCACCGGCAGGCCGGGAAACCCGGCGCCGGAGCCGACATCCACCAGAGACACGGCCTCCCCCTGGCTTTCCGGGACGCGCAGCAGCGACAGCGAATCGACGAAGTGCTTCCTGGCGACTTCAGCCGGCTCGGTGATGGCCGTGAGGTTGAACCTGTTGTTCCACTCCCTCAGCATCTCACCGTACCGAACCAGACGCACCACGGCGTCACCTGATATGGAAATGCCAAGAGCGCCGGCCCCTTCCACCACAATCCGCTCCACTTCACTGTCCATCCGCCGGCGCCTCCATTCCCTGCCCCGGGCTGCGGACACGCCGCCGCTGCTCCAGGTAGACCAACAACACGGCAATATCGGCAGGCGATACGCCCTCGAGCCGCTGCGCCTGGCCCACCGACGCCGGCTGCGCCGCCTTCAGCCGCAACCGCCCCTCCGTCGACAGCCCCATGACGGCATCGTAGTCCACGTCCTGCGGCAGATGGCGCTCTTCCATGCGCCGGAAGCGGGCCACCTGCTGCTGCTCGCGCTGCAGATATCCCTCGTACTTGACCTCCAACACCGCCTCCTCCAGGCACTCGCGATCCGCGGCGGCGACGTCGGCCAGAGCTGCAGCCACGTCGGGTACGCCTACTTCGGGACGCCGCAGCAAGGCCTCCACCGTTTCGGCTCGGCGCAGAGGCGAACCGCCGGCCTGCACCACCCTTTCGGCCAGAGGCGTGTCGGGTCCGGCCAGGCTGCCGGCGAAGTATCGCCGCAGGCCGTCGATCTCCGCCTTCCGCTCCTGGTAGCGCCGGTACCGCTCATCACTCACCAGACCCAGCTCACGCCCCTTCTGGGTCAGCCGAAGGTCGGCGTTGGACTGCCGCAGCAGCAGCCGGTATTCGGCACGACTGGTCAGGACCCTATATGGCTCTGTGACTCCCT
Source organism: uncultured Bacillota bacterium (assembly GCA_937868875.1). Lineage (GTDB taxonomy): Bacteria > Bacillota > Sulfobacillia > JAMDAP01 > JAMDAP01 > JAMDAP01. Next base: position 27,817 of record CALMNP010000028.1, read on the forward strand.
TCGTCACCAGATCGTCCAGGAGTACACCGATGTAGCCCTCATCGCGTCTCAGCATCCACGGTCCGAGGCCCTGAACCTGCCGGGCAGCGTTGACGCCTGCCGCCAAGCCCTGCGCCGCCGCCTCCTCGTAGCCAGAGCTGCCATTGAGCTGACCGGCGCTGAACAGGCCGGTCACGCCGCGAACCTGCAGGCTCAGGTCGAGCTGATGCGGCAACAGGTAATCATACTCGATGGCATAGCCAGGACGGAGTAACTCGACTTCTTCCAGCCCTCGGACAGACCGAAGGACCTGCCACTGAACCTCCTCGGGGAGGCTCGTCGACAGCCCCAGGACGTACATTTCCGTGGTGTTCCAGCCCTCCGGTTCAAGGAAGACCTGGTGCCTCGCCTTGTCCGCGAAGCGCACCACCTTGTCCTCGACCGACGGGCAGTAGCGCGGACCCGCGCCTTCGATGACGCCGGTGTACAGCGGCGCCCGATGCAGGTTCTCACGGATCAGGCGGTGCGTCTCCTCCGTGGTGTACGTCAGCCAGCAGGACAGCTGGGGGCGCGGCACCGGGTGCGAGAGAAAGGAGAACCGCCGGGGCCGCTCGTCGCCCTTCTGCTCCGTCAGCCGAGACCGGTCCACCGTGCGGCCGTCAACCCGCGGCGGCGTGCCGGTCTTGAACCGGCCCAGCCGCACCCCGGATTCCCGCAGGTCGTCGGAAAGGCCTTGCGCCGGCAACTGCCCGCTGGGCCCAGACGAATAGGCGTACTCCCCGGTGATCACCCGCCCCTCCAGGAACGTTCCGGTGGCCAGCACAACCGCCTTCGCTCCGTACTCTACGCCCGTGCGGGAGCGGACCCCCGCCACCCTTCCGCCATCCATCAGAACGGCCTCGATGGCGGCCTGCCGCAACTGAAGCCCGGGCTGTCCTTCCAGGGCGCGGCGCATGTAGGCCTGGTACGCCCTCTTGTCCGCCTGTGCCCGCAAGGCCTGAACCGCGGGCCCCTTGCCGGTATTCAGCAGCCTCATCTGCAGGAACGTGGCGTCAATGGCCAGGCCCATCTCGCCGCCGAGGGCGTCAATCTCCCGTACCAGGTGGGCCTTCCCCGGCCCCCCGATGGACGGGTTGCAGGCCATGAACGCGATGTTTTCCAGGTTCGTGCTAACCGCCAGGGTCCTGCAGCCGAGACGCGCCGACGCCAGGGCGGCCTCCACGCCGGCATGACCCAGCCCTACCACTACTACGTCATAGTTATCCGCCCTGTACGCCAATGCTCACACCTCACTTGCCAATGCAAAAGCGAGAAAAGACCTCGTCCAGCAAGGCCTCGGGCGCGTTCTCACCCGTCACCTCGCCCAAGGCCCCCCAGGCCTCCCTGAGGTCAACTGCCGCCAGGTCCAGGCTGACGCCGCCCTCCACGGCGGCCGCTGCCGTCTCCAGAGATGCTACCGCCCGTTCCACGGCATGCTTCTGACGGACGGTGCCCAACATCGGTTCCTCCCGGCGCCGCACGCCGGCGGCCCTGGCAATGGCCTGACGCAGGGCCCCAAGACCTTGTCCGGTCCTGGCGGACACCTCAAGGACGTCCGTCCCGCCGGCGATACGCTCGATCATGGCGGTCTCCGGTGCCCACCGTCTCAGGTCGGACTTGTTCACCGCCACGATGACCGGGGTCTTCGGCAAAGCCGCTGCCGCCGCCTCGTCCTCCGGCAGCCAACCCGCCCCGGCGTCGATGACGAAGACCACCACATCGGCCTGACGCAAGGCTGCGGCCGTTCGCCCCGTTCCGGCCAGCTCCAGGGGGTCAGCGCTCTCGCGCAGCCCCGCCGTATCGGCCAGAACCACAGGCACGCCCTCCACCACCAGCCCCTCCTCGATGACGTCGCGCGTCGTCCCGGGCACCGCACTGACGATGGCCCTCTCCTCACCAAGCAAAGCGTTCAGCAGAGAGGACTTCCCCACGTTAGGGCGCCCGGCCAGCACCACACGCAGCCCCTCACGGAGCAGCCGCCCCTCTTCCGCCCCGGCCAACAGCTCCCGGAGTGCCTCCATGCACGCCCGCAGTTCCCGACTCACCTGGGGCGGCTCCAACTCCTCCAGCTCCAGATCGGGGAAATCTCCCCTGGCTTCGATCTCCGCCATGACTCCCAGAAGTCGGTCCGCCACAGAGGAGACGCGACGCGACAGCTCACCCTCCAGCCGCCTCCGAGCGGCGTCGAAAGCGGCTCCGGTCCGTGCCTGCACCAGGTCGATCGTCGCCTCGGCCTGTGCCAGGTCCAACCGTCCGTTCAGGAAGGCTCGGCGCGTGAACTCGCCGGGGTCCGCCAGCCTGGCTCCGCCACGCAGAACCGCTTCCAGGGCCAGTCGAGAGGCCACCACGCCGCCGTGGCAGGAGATTTCGACCACGTCTTCGCCTGTAAAGCTGTGCGGCGCCCGGCTGAACCAGGCCAGACCGTCGTCAAGCCGGCGGCCGCCCGGCCCGTCCAGGAGCCAGCCGTAATAAACCCGCCGCGGCCGCCCCTCCGCCAGCGACTCCAGGCGGGAGCAGCGAAACACGCGTGCGGCGCAGGTCACCGCCTCCGGACCGCTTAAACGGACCACGCTTACCCCGGCCTCGCCGACGGCCGTGGCCAGGGCCGCAATCGTATCTCCCAGCAGTTGCTCCCACCTCCTGTCCAAGGCTTTCCCGCTGCGGCCAAAACCCGCCTTACACAACAAGAACCACCTCGCGGTGGTTCTCGCTTGCTCCTGCTTTAGCGCTTGGCGTCGATGACCACCTTGCGGAACGGCTCTTCGCCCTCACTGTATGTGGTCACGTACGGGCTGTTCTGGAGGGCCAGGTGAATGACACGCCTTTCGTGGGCGCTCATGGGCTCCAGCGCCATGCTCTGGCCGGACCTGCGAACCTTGTCGGCCAGCCTCTCCGCCAGGCGCTGCAGCGTCTCTTCCCGGCGCCGCCTGTACCCTTCCACGTCCACGACAATCCGCTGCTTCTCACTCGAGGCGCGGCTCGCAGCCAGGTTCGTCAGGTATTGCAGAGCGTCCAGCGTCTGCCCCCGCCTGCCGATCAAAATGCCGAGTTCGTCGCCCTTGACGTCAAAGAAGATGTAATCCTCGTCGCGGCGCGTGGCGATTTCCACGTCGAGCCCGATCGTCCGCGACACGTCCTGCAGCAACCGGCGCGCCACATCTTCTTTGGTCTCCTTGACGGCGACTCGCACCAGGGCATCCCGGGAACCGATCAGTCCGAAGAGACCCTTGGTCGGCTCCTCCAATACCTCGACCTGTACCTGCTCAGCCCTCACCCCAAGGTCCAACAGCGCCGCCGAGACGGCCTCCTCGACGGACCGGCCCCTCTTCTCCAGGCTCTTCATGATCAGGATGCCGCCTCCCCCTTAACGGGCGCGGGCCTCATCGGCATGAAGTAGTTCTGCACGATGGTGAACACGTTCTGCGTCACCCAATACAGAGATAGGCCCGCAGGATAGGTCAAAGCATAATACCCAATCAGGAACGGAAAGATCATCATCATGGACTTCATGCTGCGAGCGGTCGGATCGTTGGGATCCGCGCTCATGGGCGTCAGAGCCGTCTGCAGATACGTGGTCACCCCGGCCAGAACCGGCAGCACCAGGTAGGGCCAGCCCAGGGGCATGGCCAGGCCGCCCGCGAACTTGAGCGCGGGATTGTGCGGGTCCGGCAGGGCCAGGTTGAGGCCCAGGAAGTAAGGAGCCCCCTGATACGGGAAGTTCCGCAGCACATTGAACAGCGCAATGATGATGGGGAACTGCAACAGGACCGGTAAGCACCCGCCCAACGGGTTGGCCCCGGCCTTCTTATACAGTTCCATCGTCTCTTTGTTGAGCTTCTGCGGGTCGTTTTTGTGCTTCTTTCGCAGTTCGTTGATCTGCGGCTGAAGTTCCTGTATCTTTCGGGTAGAACGAATCTGAGCCACGGACAGGGGCAAAAGAATCGCTCTCACCAGGATGGTGAGCAGAATGATGGCCACGCCATAGTTGCCGACCAGGCCATAGAAGAACACCAGAACCGACTTGATGGCTTCGGTGAGAAACGACAAGCCCGCAGCCTCCTTGTATCTGCCCCTATGGTCTCAGCATGACCTTAAGATTATACCCTGAAGCGCCAAATCCTGCTAGTTTCAGGGTACAGGGTCGTACCCGCCCGGATGGAACGGGTGGCAGCGTGAGATTCGCTTCACCGCCAACCACCCGCCCCTCACGGCGCCGTGCCTTTCCACGGCCTCCAGCGCGTAAGCCGAACAGGACGGGTAGAAGCGGCAGGTCGGCGGAAACAAGGGCGAAATGAACCGCCGATAGAAACGGATCAGCAACAGCATGACCCACTGTATGGGATTCACGGTGAACCGCCCTCCCGCCTGGACACGCCGCTGCGACGCAGGAGATCCTCCATCGCCGCACACACGTCCTGAAACGTGGCCTCCTTCAGCCCCGCCCGCGGCAGCCAGACCAACAGATGGCCGGCCGGCACACCCTTGCGAACCCGCAGAAACGCCTCCCGGAGGCGGCGCTTCACCCGGTTCCTGATTACCGCGGAACCCACCCGCCGCGATACGCTGTAGCCGACGCGGGAGACCGGCCCCTCCCAGCGCACCGTGTAGAGCACGAGCAGCCGGTTGGCCACGGACCGCCCCGCATCAAACGCCCGGCGGAAGTCTCGATTCTTCTTCAGCCGCTCAACCTCGGCCAAGACTTCGTCATCCTTTGCCGGAGGTCCAGACTAACCTTGCCATAAAGGAAAAAGGCCGCAGACGCGGCCTTATGCTGACAAACGCTTCCTGCCCCGGAGGCGGCGGCTGCGCAGCACCTTGCGACCACCGCGCGTGCTCATGCGATTGAGGAAACCGTGGACCCTCTTGTGTCGACGCACCTTGGGCTGGTATGTCCGCTTCACGTTATTCCACCTCCAGATAACAGGCGAAAGACCCGACCAACATTGTATCCAACTCGCCCGCCATTGTCAACGAACCCATCGGGATGTCACTGTGAATAACCCGGACCCGCTTGTTGATAACTTGTCCATCATTTGCTATGATAGTCACGCCAAATCCACATGAACCCGTGTTATTGAGCTGGCCGCCTAGCGCGGCCACTCGCATTATTAACAGCGTGTGGATAACCCTGTGCGTAACATGTTAGTAGCTTATACCCGCTTCCGGGACTCGGGTGCTTGTCCCTCGCCTACCATATTAAACCTGTCTTCAGGGCAGGCTTGTCCCAGCTTTCCTATGCACCTTCTGAATACCCTTTCCTTCCTTACGGGCCGGAGGCCAGTCCCCCAGCAGTCGGGGTGGAAACGCGTTATCCACGACTTTATCCCCAACCTCTCCACAACTGTGGACATCCCAAGGGGGCCGTCACAGCGTGAATCATGACCTTGCTCTCCTCTGGTCCAAGACGCTCGAGCTGCTGGAACGGGACATTCCGCGCCCGAGCTTTGAAACCTGGCTCAAGCCGGCGCGCCCCATCGCCCTGTACGAGGACACCTTCGTCGTGGGGGCGCCTAATGAGTTGGCCCGCGGGCGCCTGCAGACCCATTACGCGCAGGCCCTGCGGGACGCCGTTCGCGGTCTGACCGGACGGGAACTCAAGGTCAACGTTATTGTGCCGGGGCCCGGCACCGAAGGCCTCTTCGCCGAGGCGGAGGTGGCGGCCGCGTCTTCCGTGGCTACGGCTCCCTCCTTCCCCGAACCCGTCTTCAAGCCGCTCAACCCCAAGTACACCTTCGATACCTTCGTCGTGGGCAACTCGAACCGCTTCGCTCACGCCGCCAGCCTGGCCGTGGCCGAGACGCCGGCCCGCGCCTACAACCCTCTCTTCGTCTACGGCGGCGTAGGCTTGGGCAAGACCCACCTCATGCACGCCATCGGCCACTTTGTCCTGAGCCAGAATCCTGTGGCCCGGGTGGCCTACGTCTCTTCCGAAACCTTCACCAATGAGTTCATCAACTGCCTCCGAGACAACAACACGGTCGAGTTCAAGAACCACTACCGCTCCGTGGACGTGCTCCTGATCGACGACATTCAGTTCCTGGCCGGCAAGGAGAGCACGCAGGAAGAGTTCTACCACACCTTCAACGCCATCCACGAGGCGAACAAGCAGGTCGTCATCAGCTCGGACCGGCCCCCCAAGGAGATTCCTACCCTGGAGGAACGCCTGCGCTCCCGCTTCGAGTGGGGCCTTATCTGCGACATTCAGCCGCCGGACCTGGAGACTCGAATCGCCATCCTGCGCAAGAAGACGAGAACCGAGTCTCTTACCGTCTCCGACGACGTCATGGTCTACATCGCCGCGCACATCGAGACCAACATCAGGCAGCTGGAGGGCGCCCTCACCCGCGTCATGGCCTATGCCACCGTCCATTCGGTGCCCGTCAACCTGGAGACCGCAGCCGAGGCCTTGAAGGACATTCTGCCCCAGAGCAAGCCCAAGCAGATCACCATCGACCTCATTCAGGAGGTTGTGTCCTCCTACTACAACCTCCGCGTCGAGGACTTCAAGGTCCGCAAACGCACCCGGGCCCTGGCCTTCCCGCGCCAGGTCGCTATGTACCTGGCCCGGGAACTGACGGACGCCTCCCTGCCCAAGATCGGCGAGGAGTTTGGCGGCCGCGATCACACCACCGTCATCCACGCCTGCGACAAGATCGCCCACGACATGGCGGCTGACGAGGCCCTGGCCCAATCGGTCAAGGTCATCATCGAGCGCATCCGCTCTCGCTGATTCGTCCACAGACACCTGTTGGCAACCCTGTGGGCAGCCTGTGGGTACCCTGCTTCTCCACAGTTCGACAACAACCTGTGGGTAAAACGGACACCGTCGTCCACAACTTATCCGACCCCAGAATGCCCCAAGGGACGCCCTCCAGGCCCCTTTTCCCCAAATCCACAGGCGCTATTACTCCGACTACGATGTACCTTTCCTATACGGGAAGGAAACCAAGCGCGAGTCACCAATTATACACATACTACCCACAGCGAGGGGGAGCTTCATGAAGTTCACGGCCTCCCAGGCGGACCTTTCCTACGGCCTGCAGACCGTAGCCAAGGCGGTTTCCACCAAGAACACCCTGCCCATCTTGTCGGGTATTCTGATCAAGGGTGACGGGAATCGACTCAACCTGACAGCGACTGACCTGGAGATCGGAATCGAATGCATGGTCTCCGCCCAGGTTGCGGAGGAAGGCTCCATTGTCCTGCCTGCTCGCTACCTCACCGAGATTGTCCGCAAGATCCCGGCCGCCGCGGTGGAGGTGGAGGTTGACCCCCGCAACTACACCGCCGTGCTTCGCTGGGACCGTTCCCAGTACACCATTCACGGCTTCTCGCCAGAGCAGTTCCCCTTCCTGCCCAGGGCGACCCAGGACTCAGGCAACAAGCTGCCTCAGAATGTCCTGCGCAACATGATCCGTCAGACTGCCTTCGCCGTCTCCCACGACGAAACCCGGCCCATTCTAACCGGGGCCCAGATGACCCTGCGAGACGGTCATTGCCACCTGCTGGCGACCGACGGCGTGCGCATCGCCTACCGCCGCACAGCCCTCCCCGAGTCTCCGCAGGGTGAGCAGTCGTCCAGCCTGGTGCTCCCGGGCCGTACTCTCAGCGAACTCTCACGCCTCCTGGCGGCCAACGACGAGGACACCGTGGGCATCTCCGTGACGCCCACCCAGGCCTTCTTCGACCTGGGAGACGTCCGGCTCGTCTCCCGCCTTCTGGAAGGTCAGTACCCCGACGTGCTCCGTCTTGTACCCCAGTCCTACAGCACCAGCCTGACGCTTTCGGCCCAACAGCTGCATGACGCCTGCGAGCGCGCCTCGCTCATCGCCCGTGACGGCTCCGGCGCCATCAAGCTGGGGATCGATCCGGAACGCGTCACCATCACCTCCAGTACGCCGGAGGTCGGTCAGGTATACGAGGAGGTCGCTGCCTCGGTGCAGGGAGATCCTCTGGAAATTGGCCTCAACCCCCGCTTCCTGATGGACGGGCTCAAGGCCCTGGACTCGGACCAACTGCTCTTCGAGTTCTCGGGCAATCGCACTCCCAGCCGCATGAAACCGCAGGACCGGGATGACTTCCTGTACGTGGTTCTGCCCATCGTAGTCTGGTAACCACAGGAGTTGACCCACCCGTGTCACAGCCCTCGCCCGTCATCATTCACACCGAGTTCATCCCCCTGGATGCCTTTCTCAAGTGGGCCGGTCTGGTGGGCACGGGGGGAGAGGCCAAGCAGCTTGTGCGCGCCGGCGAAGTCCGGGTGAACGGGGTCCCCGAGTCCCGCGCCGGGCGCAAACTCGTGGAGGGGGACGTGGTCTCGCTGGTGGGCCGCTCCCTGAGGGTGGCACGTGAAGCTCGCTAGCCTGGGCCTGACGAACTTTCGCAACTACCGCCGGCTGGAGATGGAAGCGGGTCCCGGTGTCAACGTGCTCTTCGGCCGGAATGCCGCCGGCAAGACCAACGTTCTCGAGTCCATCTTCTTCCTGGCCACCAGCAGGTCGCACCGAACCCATCAGGATCAGGAACTGGTCCTGTGGGGCGAGGACGCCATGGCCGTGCGCGCCGTCCTCGACAGCGGCTACGGCCAGATCCAGGCGGAAATTCGCTACCAGTTGGACCATCGCAAGCAGATACGCCTGGGAGGATCGGCTGTCCGCATAACCGACCTGCTGGGCCGCGTTCCGGTGGTGTTGTTCGCCCCGGATGACCTGCAAATGCTAAAAGGTAGCCCGGCCCTCCGCCGGCGCTACCTCGATCTCTTTTTGTCCCAGACCCACTCCGGCTACTTCAATGCGCTCCAGTCCTACCTCCGGGTCATCACGCAGCGAAACGGTTTGCTCAGGCAGTTGCGGGAGGGGGGTGGGTCCCCCGGCACGTTGGAGGTCTGGGACGAGCAGCTCCTGGACTACGCTGCCACCATCGTTGCCCACCGCCTGGACGCCCTGGAGATGATCCAGGAGCGAGCCCGCGAGGCTCAGGCCCAGCTCAGCGAGGAACGCGAGCACCTGACCCTCTCCTACGTCTTCTCCCCCGGCGGGCTGCCGGAAGGGAAGGAGCAGGTGCGCGAGGCGCTGGCTGCGGCCCTGCGGGAACGGCGGCGGGAGGAGCTGGCACGGGCCCAGACCACCGTGGGTCCGCACCGCGACGATCTGGCGGTTCTTATCAACGGTGTGGAGGCCCGCTCCTTCGGCTCGCAGGGCCAGCAGCGTTCCGCCGTCCTGGCCCTCAAACTGGCCGAGATGAGCTACCTCCGCCGGCGCCTGGGAACGGCCCCGGTGCTGCTGCTCGACGACGTTACCTCTGAGCTGGACGGAGGTCGCCGGGGGCTGCTTCTGGACGCGGTGGGCCGAGAGGCGCAGACCTTTATCACCTGTACGACCCTTCACGACCTGGACCCGCGCTGGCTGGAGGCCTCGCGCCTCTACCAGGTGGACGCCGGCGAGGTCCGGATCCATTCAAACGACTAGGGGGTGCCGGTATGTTCCTTCACCTGGGTGCGGACGAGATCGTCCGGCTCTCGGACGTGGTGGCCATCCTGGACTACAAGGTGGCGCGAGCCGCGGCCACCAAGGAGTACCTGCAACTGACCCGCGGCCAGAGCCGCCTGCACGATGTATCCCAGGGTGAGGCCAAGTCCTTCGTCATCACCCTGGACGGGGTGTTTCTCTCCCCGATTTCGTCAATAACCCTGAAAAAGCGGGCGACCTTCGTCCGGGACCTGGCCGAATAGCCTTTGCCTTGGCCGCCCTCCCGAAATATGGTAAAATCTTATCGTTTAAGGCTTAATGCTTCGGGGACCCGAAAGGAGACGCCCGGTGGAACGAGACGATCTGTTTACACCCGAAAATACCCAGTATAACGCCAGTCAGATTCAAGTTCTGGAAGGCCTGGAAGCAGTACGCCGCCGTCCCGGCATGTACATCGGCTCCACCTCGGCCAAGGGACTTCACCACCTCCTCTGGGAGATTGTGGACAACTCTGTGGATGAAGCACTGGCCGGAGTCTGCACCGCCGTCAGGATCACTGTGCACCGCGACGGCAGCGCTTCCGTAGAGGACAACGGGCGCGGCTTCCCTGTGGACATCCACCCCCAGACCGGCCGGCCGGCCGTGGAGACGGTTCTGACCGTCCTGCACGCCGGTGGCAAGTTCGGCGGCGGCGGGTACAAGGTCTCCGGCGGTCTGCATGGCGTCGGCGCTTCGGTGGTGAACGCCTTGTCCGCCTGGATGCAGGTGGACGTCTACCGCGACGGCGGCCGCTACACCATGCGCTTCTCGCGCGGCAAGACGGTCAAGGACCTGGTTCGAGTCGAGGACTCCGACCGCCACGGCAGTACGGTGTCCTTCATGCCCGATGACGAGATCTTTGAGACCACGGTCTTCGACTTTGAGACTATTGCCCAGCGCCTGCGCGAGCTGGCCTTCCTCAACAAGGGCCTGAAGATTCACCTCATGGACGAGCGTACGGGCCACGAGGTCATCTTTCAATACGAGGGCGGCATCCGCTCCTTCGTCCAGCACCTCAACCGCAACAAGGACGTGCTGCACCCCACGCCCATCTACTTCGAGACGGAGAAGGACGGAAGCTACGTCGAGGTCGCCATGCAGTACCACGACGGGTATACCGAAAACATCTATTCCTTCGCCAACTCCATCTGGACGCATGAGGGCGGCACGCATGAGGCCGGCTTCAAGCAGGCTCTGACCCGCGTCGTCAACGACTACTCGCGCAAGCAGGGCCTGCTCAAGGAGAGCGAGTCCAACCTCTCCGGTGATGACATCCTGGAGGGCCTCACCGCCATCCTGAACGTCAAGCTGACGGACCCTCAATTCGAGGGCCAGACCAAGACCAAGCTGAACAACTCCGACATCCGTGGCATCGTCGCCGGCGTGGTGGCGGAGAAGCTGGCCATGTTTCTGGAGGAGAACCCATCCACTGCCAAGCGCATCGTGGAGAAGTCCATCATGGCGGCGCGGGCCCGCGAGGCGGCCCGCAAGGCCCGTGAGCTTACGCGGCGGAAGAACGCCCTGGAAATCACCTCGCTGCCGGGCAAGCTGACGGACTGCAGCTCTCGCGACCCCGCCGAGTCTGAGCTCTTCCTGGTGGAGGGCGACTCGGCCGGCGGCTCCGCCAAACAGGGACGCGACCGCCGCGTCCAGGCCATCCTGCCCCTTCGGGGCAAGATCATTAATGTGGAGAAGGCCCGCCTGGACCGCATCCTCGGCCACGAGGAAGTCCGCACCATCATCACCGCACTGGGGACGGGCATTGGCGACGACTTCGACATAGCCAAGGCCCGCTACCACAAAATCGTGCTGATGACCGATGCCGACGTGGACGGGTCCCACATCCGTACCCTGCTGCTCACCTTCTTCTACCGCTACATGCGGCCGCTCATCCAGAACGGCTATGTCTACATTGCCCAGCCCCCGCTGTATAAGGTCAGTCAGGGCAAGACCAGCCGCTATGCCTATTCCGACGGCGAGCGGGACCGCATTCTGGCCGACATGGGCCACTCACCGAAGCCCAGCATCCAGCGCTACAAAGGCCTGGGCGAGATGAACGCGGAGCAGCTCTTTGACACCACCATGAACCCCGCCATGCGCACCTTGCTCCAGGTCACATTGGACGACGGCGCCGCGGCGGATGAGATCTTCACCATCCTCATGGGCGACAAGGTGGAACCGAGGCGTGAGTTCATTCAGGCTCACGCCAAGGAAGCGACCCTGGACACCTAGACACCGCCGCCCGTTAGCCAGATAGGGCGCCGGGAGCCGTTTCGGCTGACCCGCTGCGCCGTCAGGAGGACCTCCCTTGGACGACCAGAACAGCCCTCAGAGCAAGACCCTGCCCATCGACCTGGAACGGGAGATGCGCAAGAGCTACATCGACTACGCCATGTCGGTGATTGTCTCGCGCGCTCTGCCCGATGTCCGCGACGGCCTGAAACCCGTGCACCGGCGTATCCTGTACGACATGTACGACGCCGGCAACACCTCCGACAAGGCCTACCGCAAATCGGCCAAGACCGTCGGCGAGGTGCTGGGCAATTTCCACCCGCACGGCGACCAGGCGGTCTATGACGCCATGGTCCGCATGGCCCAGGATTTTGCTATTCGCTACCCGCTCGTGGATGGCCACGGCAACTTCGGCTCCATGGACGGCGACCCGCCGGCGGCCATGCGCTACACCGAGGCCCGCCTCTCCAAGCTGGCCTTGGAGATGCTGGCCGACATCGACAAGGAAACCGTCGACTTCACCCCTAACTTTGATAACACAGACGAGGAGCCTCAGGTTCTGCCGTCCCGAATCCCCAACCTGCTGGTGAACGGCTCGGAAGGCATCGCCGTCGGCATGGCCACCAAAATCCCACCCCACAACCTGCGTGAGGTCATCGACGGGGTCCTGATGATGATCGATAACCCGGCGGTAGACGTGAAGGACCTGATGCAGGTCATCAAGGGGCCGGACTTCCCCACCGGGGCGCTGATCATGGGTCGCGAGGGAATTCGCGACGCTTATCTGACGGGGCGCGGTTCGATTACCATGCGGGCCGTGGCCACCATCGAGCCCATGAACAACGGCAAGAACCGCATCATCATCACCGAGATCCCCTACCAGGTCAATAAGGCCAGGCTGATAGAGCAGATTGCCGACCTGGTGCGGGACAAGAAGATTGACGGGATCACCGATCTGCGTGACGAGACGGACCGCCACGGCATGAGGATTGTCGTGGAACTGCGCCGCGACGTTAATCCCAACGTGGTGCTGAACCAGCTCTACAAGTTCACCCCCATGCAGACCACCTTCGGGGCCATTATGCTGTCCCTGGTGGACTCGGTTCCGCGGGTGCTGGACCTGCGGGAGATGCTGTACTACTACTTGCAGCACCAGAAGGAAGTCGTCACCCGGCGCAGCCGCTACGACCTGCGCAAGGCCGAGGAGCGGGCCCACATCCTGGAGGGCCTCCGCATCGCTCTGGACCATATCGACGAGGTTATCAACCTGATCCGCGCCTCCCGCACGGAGGAGGACGCCCGCCAGGGCTTGATGGCCAAGTTCGGTCTCTCCGAAGTGCAGGCCAAGGCCATCGTTGACATGCGCCTGGGCCGCCTGACCGGCCTGGAACGCGACAAGATCGAGCAGGAGTATGCCGAACTGCTCAAGACCATCGACTACTTGAAGGCCCTCCTGTCCAACGAGCGCATGCTCATGACGGTGATCAAGAAGGAACTGAGCGACGTCCGCGACAAGTACGGGGACGACCGACGCACCAAGATCACCGCCTCGGAGGCGGAGGAGTTCGCCCTTGAGGACCTCATTCCGGAAGAGGACATGGTCGTTACCCTGACCCACGCCGGTTACATCAAGCGGCTGCCCCTGGACACCTACCGCAGCCAGCGGCGTGGTGGCCGCGGCGTCACCGGCATGGGCACGAAGGAAGAGGACTTCGTCGAGCACATTTTCGTCGCCACCACGCACCACGCCATCCTGGTCTTCACCAACCGGGGCAAAGTTTACAAGCTCAAGGTGCATCAGGTCCCGGAGGCCGGGCGCACGGCAAAGGGCACGGCCATCGTCAACCTGCTGCAGATCTTGCCCGGCGAGAAGATCCAGGCCGTCATTCCCGTCCGGGAGGTGGACGACGAACACTACCTGTTCTTCGCCACCCAGGCCGGCACGGTGAAGAAGACCCGCATTGCCGAGTACGGCAACATCCGCGCCGGCGGCCTCATCGCCATCGGCCTGGAGGAGCAGGACGAGCTGGTGGGCGTCCGCCGCACCGACGGCAACAGCGAGATCATTCTGGTCTCCGCCCGCGGGCAGGCCATCCGCTTCAAGGAAGAAGACGTTCGGTCCATGGGCCGCTCGGCCCACGGGGTGCGCGGTATGAACCTGGACCGTGACGACGTGGTCATCGGCATGGACGTGGCCGACGACACCGCCGACCTTCTGGTGGTGACGGACCAGGGCTTCGGCAAGCGCACGCCGGTCAAGGACTACCGCCTGACCGGGCGCGGCGGCAAGGGTGTCCGCACCATGAACCTGACGCGCCGCAACGGCAACCTGGTGGGCATCAAGAGCGTGCGCGAGGACGATGAACTGATCCTCATTTCGGCCAATGGGGTGCTGATTCGCACCACCGTGCGCGAGGTCAGCCAGCAGGGCCGCGACACCCAGGGCGTGACCGTCATGCGGTTGGACGAGGGCGACAAGGTAGTGGCCCTGGCCCTGGTCCCGCCCAAGGACGCTGCCGATGAAGGCGAGGAGGGGGCGGAGAGCATAGAGCAGCCGGAGTCGGCCGAGTAAATGACCTGCCGCTGGTGATGCTCCCTTTCCGAGAACCCCCTAAAGCAAGAGGGCCGGCTCCCACAGCGGGCCGGCCCTTTCTTTGTTGCTGCTATCAGGTCTTCGAGCGAGGCTGGTCTGCGTCGTTCTCCCTGCTGCGAGCCGCCGCCAGCTGGCCCAGGGGCGAGTCTGCAGGGCGTGCGCCGGCCGTCAGTGCCCGTCGGAAGGCCGAGAAAACCACGAGCTCATGCCGCTGAATCCAGAACTCATAGGCGGCCAGGACGAAGAAGATGATGGCCACGACGACCCGTGACCCGGGAACGAAGAACTGCACCAGGAAGAGCGTGACCAGAATCAGGGCGTTACGCATGCGGAAACGCAGGTCCAGCAGGAAGGAGACTCCGTAGAGCGTCTGAGCCGCAGTGAGTAGGATCTCGTGGACCTGCTGCGTGTCCAGGGGGATGGCGGCCAGATGCCTCACGCTGAGGCTGTACGTGACGGGAATCGTGGCAATCAGCAGGGTCCACTGATTGAGCTTGGACGACACCAGGTTGGCCAGGCCCATGGCCGCCAGGGTAATGGTGCCGGCCCAGATGAAGGCCGTGATGCTCTCCGGGAACTCGGAAAGAAACGGGGCAAAGTACTGGAGGAAGAGATACTTGGAAATGCCCAGAGCCTCAGCCAGTTTCTCCAGGCTGCTGATGAAGGGTTCGGCGCCAAAGAGGATGACCACGGCGCCGAAGGCCAGCAAGCCGAAAACCCAGACCGCCTTGCGCGCACCGCGCATCTTGGCGATCTTCCCCCCCGGCCCGGGAGCCTCCGCTTCCTGCGCCTCTGCCTGGGGAGGAAGGCGCAGGGCCACAATCACGTAGGCGACGTAAATACCGATCAGAACAGCACCGTCCCAGAGGGTGAGGGAGGCCTTGGCCACGATGACCAGGGAGTAGGCGGCGGCGATCAGGAGGAAGACGATCTCCACAGCCTGGTGGACGTCCAGCTGCACGTAGGAGAACGGCTTCTTACGCCGGCGCGCCGAAAAATAGGCCACGAAGAACACCAGAGGCCAACCGATGCCCAGGAGCAGCCGGTTGGCGCCTGTCATGGTGGCGGCTGCGTAATGCAGTTTCTGCTCCCAGGCCAGCACCATCTCGAACGAGTACTCAGGCAACACCTGAATCAGGGCCAGAACCGCCAGGGCGAAGGCCTGGGAGACAACGGTCTGCAGCGACTCCGTAGCCCAGGCCAGGAAGTAAGCCGCGCCCACGATGGCCAGGCCCAGGCTGAGGGCTGTCCAGATGGGCGGGAACTGCACTCCCAAGAAGCGCAAGGCGACGAAGGGCACCGCTGCGGCCACAAACAGGCCGATCTGAAGGCGGTCGCCCAAACTGAACCGGGTCTCGTCAAGCTGGGGTGTTGCCTGGTCTCTGGTCAATAACACCGGCCCCTTCCTCATGATAGGTTGTCCAGCGCAGCGGTGGATTTTTACTGCAGCGGCTCGGGCCGGGCGGCGAGCCATGGGCCACGGGCAGCGGGCCATGGGCTGCAAAAAAGAAAGACCCTCACCTGAAGTGAAGGTCTTGCTTGCTCAGACTTGCGAGCTGGCAGCACCGGGCTTTCGCCGACCTGACGGCACTGCCAACCGGCCAGAAGGCCGGCAGCTACTCCCCTTACACCGTATCCGCAATTTAACACCTACCTAGCACTATAGCGGGACGAGCCACGGCATGTCAACGACGGCCTGGGTTTCGGTCAATATGTGCACTGAAGCGCCGCTTGAACCATCGAGCATACGTCCCTACCAATTTGGCTCCCTTGAATGGACCCTATTGGTATGCTAACCTGGGGCTGCCGAAAGGAGGGATGCCGTGGACCTGCACGTGGACCGCAGCGGGGCCATTCCCCTCTATCAACAGATTGCTCAGGCCATCATTGAGCAGGTGCGGCTAGGACGTCTGGCCCCCGGGGACCGGTTGCCCCCCACCCGCGACCTGGCCGACCAGCTCGACGTCACGCGCAGCACCGTCATAGCGGCGTACCAGGACCTGGAGGCGCGGGGCCGGGTCGCCAGCCATGTCGGCAAGGGCACCTTCGTTCAGGGCCGGCCTGCAGGGGGCGCATCCTCCCAGACGGCCGAGGACCCCACGCCGGCAAGCCAGGCGGCCGGGCACCGCCCTGTCAGTAGGGAAGAGCTGCGGCGACTGGTTCGCATGATGGACCGGCCCGGCCTCATCTCCCTGGCCAGCGGCATTCCGGCTCTGGATACGTTCCCCGTGGAACGTCTCCGGCGGGCACTCGACACCGTGCTCAAGCGTCAGGGAGCAGCCGCCCTGCAGTACGATTCGCCCGAGGGCTACTGGCCCCTGCGCGAACGCATTGCCGCCTATCTGGACAGACTGGGAGCGGTGGTGCACCCGGCCGAGGTTCTGATCACCTCAGGAACCCAGCAGGGCGCCGCCCTGGTCGCCAGGGTCCTGCTGCGGCAGGGCGATGTGGTCTTGCTGGATCAGCCGACTTACGCCGGCGCTCTGGACGCCTTCGAGGCGGCGGGGGCCCGGCCCGTGGGGGTCCCGGCGGACGACGAGGGAATCCTGCCGGAGGCCCTCGATGGCCTCGCCCGGAAGCTTCGCCCGCGCCTTCTCTACCTGGTGCCCGCCTGTCAGGGGCCGGCGGCCCGGCAGCTTCCGGCCGACCGCCGCCGCCGGGTCCTGGACCTGGCGCGACAGCACGGGTTCACCGTGGTCGAGGACGATTCCTTCCGCGAACTCCGCTATGCAGGCCGGCCGGAGCCGCCTCTCAGGGCTCTTGACGACTCGGATCACGTCATCCACCTTGGCAGCTTCTCAAAGACGCTGGCTCCCGGCCTTCGGGTCGGCTACGTGGTTGCGGGCGGCGCCTGGCTGGACGACCTGGCGGAGGCCAAGCAGACGGCCGACCTTCACACCTCGACCCTCATCCAGCGGGCTGTCGACGTTTATCTGGACAGCGGCGACCTGGAGGCGCAAATGCGCCGCACCCGCGAAGTATCGGGTCAGCGGCGCGAGGCCATGATGAATGCCCTGCGGCGTCACCTCCCGCCGGAGGTCGAGTGGTGGGAGCCCGAAGCCGGGCCCTTCCTGTGGCTCCGGTTTCCCCCAGACGTCACCGCCGTGGCCGCTTTCGTTGCGGCGGTGGAGCGCGGCGTGGCCTTCGGCATCGGCGCCGGCTTCGCCCCGGACAGGCTGGACCGCGGTCTGGCCCGATTGAACTTCGCAGCCCATCCGCCGGCTGAGATTGAGACGGCCGTAGCCCGGCTGGGCGAGGCCCTGGCCTCGCTGGGGCTGGGGCCGGACCAGGGCGCCTCCTCACGAGGAGACGGCCCCGCCGGTTCGCGCCGGGCCGGCCCCACCGTGCTCTAGACTCCAGTTTCTTCGATAAACCCACAACTCAGGAAAGCAAGGAGAGGTGTCTTATGGAAGCTCAGCAGGGAACCCTGCGGGTCAAGACCGGACTGGCTGAGATGCTGAAGGGCGGCGTCATCATGGACGTCACCACCCCGGAGCAGGCAAAGATTGCGGAGCGAGCCGGCGCTTGCGCCGTCATGGCTTTGGAGAGGGTGCCCGCGGACATCCGAGCCGCCGGCGGCGTGGCCCGCATGGCGGACCCGACCATCATCAAGGCCATCATGGGGGCGGTTACGATCCCCGTCATGGCCAAGGCCCGCATCGGGCACTTTGTTGAAGCCCAGGTACTGGAGGCTCTTGGCGCCGACTATATCGACGAGTCCGAGGTGCTGACCCCGGCCGACGACAAGTACCACATCAACAAGCACAGCTTCAAGGTCCCCTTCGTCTGCGGCGCCCGCAACCTGGGCGAGGCCCTACGCCGCCTGGCCGAGGGCGCTGCCATGATCCGCACCAAGGGCGAGCCCGGGACGGGCAACGTGGTGGAGGCCGTGCGGCACATGCGCCAGATGAACGAGGACATCCGCCGGGTCTCGGCGGCCTCGGATGAAGAACTCGTGGCCATCGCCAAGGACCTGGGCGCCCCGGTCGAACTGGTCGCCGAGGTCCGCCGCCTGGGCCGGCTGCCCGTGGTCAACTTCGCCGCCGGCGGCATCGCCACCCCGGCCGATGCGGCCCTCATGATGCAGTTGGGCTGCGACGGCGTCTTCGTGGGCTCCGGCATCTTCAAGTCCGGCAACCCAGAGGCGCGCGCCCGGGCGATCGTCCGCGCCGTCACCCACTACAACGACCCGAAGATCCTGGCAGAAATCTCGGAGAACCTGGGCGAGGCCATGCCTGGCGTGGAGATCTCCACGATCACCCAGCCCGGGCGCATGCAGGAGCGCGGGTGGTAGGCATGGCAGAGGCATGGAACGAGGCCCCGCTGCGCATTGGCGTTGTGGCCATGCAGGGGGCCTTCCGCGAGCATGCCCGGGCCATCCGAACCCTGGGTGCTGAGGCGGTGGAGGTGCGGCGCCCGGAGCAGATGGAGGGCCTGGACGGGCTGATCCTGCCCGGGGGCGAGAGCACGGCCATCGGCCAGCTCATTCAGGAGTTCGGCCTGGACCCGGCCCTACGCCGCTTCGCTGAGGAGGGGCGGCCGGTCTATGGCACCTGCGCCGGCATGATCCTCCTGGCTAAGGACGTCGCCGGCTCCCAGCAGTACCGGCTGGGCCTCATGGACATGCGGGCGCAGCGCAACGCCTTCGGGCGGCAGAGGGAGAGCTTCGAAACCGGCCTGGCCGTGCCGGCTTTGGGCGAAGAGCCCTTCCCCGCCGTGTTCATCCGCGCTCCCTATATCGAATCGGTCCAGAGTCCCTGCGAGGCCCTGGCGGTCTACGGCGACAAGATTGTCATGGCGCGCGAAGGACGCTTCCTGGCCACCGCCTTTCACCCTGAATTGACGGACGACCTCCGGGTGCACCGCTACTTCCTGGACATGGTGCGCCAGGCCAAAGAAGAGCGTGATCTTGCCAAGGGGCGGGCCGGTGTGCTATAGTCCGAGCATCAGATACGTCCATGACGGAGCTACGGGCGGACCCGAGCCAAGAGAGCCGGTGGTTGGTGCAAACCGGCGTCGGGACGGCCCTTTCCACTCCTGAGACCCTTCCGATGAGGAAGCCGGGTTCCGCCCGTTATCGCGGCGAGAGCGGGCCGTCTGCCGGACGGCCAACCAGGGTGGCAACGCGGGAACACCTCCCGTCCCTAGAGGACGGGAGGTTTTTGTTTTCTCGAGTCACCGGTTGGAGCGGCGGCGGTCAAGCGGGGTGGCAACACGGAGGCGAAAGCCCTCGTCCCCGCCATCCGGCCGTATGGCCGGGGCGGACGGGGGCTTTTGTGTTGGACGGCTCCGGGGGAGGCCATGGAAGGGGCGCCGACGAGCGGGTCCCGCCAACGGAGCCCCGCGGCCGAGTGGCCCAGAAGGGAGAGGAGGAGGCCGATGAAGTCACACCTGATGCTGCCGGGTCCCACACCAGTTCCGGAGAGAGTGCTGTCTGCGATGTCCCGGCCCATGATCAACCACCGAGGCGAGGAGTTCGCGGGCCTGTTCCGCGAGGTGACGGCGGGCCTCCAGTACGTGTTCCAGACGGAGGAAGAGCCGGTGGTGCTGCCGGCCGCCGGCACGGGGGGCCTGGAAGCGGCGGTGGTCAACACGCTGTCCCCCGGCGACCGGGTGCTGGCCCTGGTGACCGGCGCCTTCGGTGAGCGCTTCGCCGCCATCGCCAGGGCCTTCGGCGCCCAGGTGGAGGTACTGGCAGCACCTGCCGGCCGGGCCGTCGACCTGGAGGCCTTGCGGGCCTGGCTCGAACAGGACCTGGAGCGGCCGGCCGCCGAGCGCTTCCGGGCCGTGCTCGCCACCCACAACGAGACCTCCACAGGCGTGACCAACCCGGTTGAGGCCATAGCGCCGATGGTGAGCCGCCACGGAGCCCTCCTGCTGGTGGACGCCGTCAGCTCCCTGGGGGCCATCGACCTGCCCTTCGACCGCCTGGGCCTGGACGTGGTCGTGACCGGTTCGCAGAAGGCGTTGATGTGCCCGCCGGGCCTCGCCGTACTGGCCTTGAGTCAGCGGGCCTGGCAGGCAGCGGACACGGCCCGGGCCCCCCGCTTCTACTTTGACCTGCGGTCTTACCGCAAGGGAGCGGCCAAGGCCCAGACGCCCTACACTCCCGCCCTCTCCCTGCTGTACGGCCTGCGGGAGTCCCTGGCGATGATTCGGGAAGAGGGCCTGGAAGAGGGCTTTCGCCGCCACGCCCTCCTGGGCCGGATGACCCGCGCCGGCATTCAGGCCCTGGGCCTTGACCTGCTGGCCGACGCCCGCCACGCCTCGGCCACGGTCACGGCGGTGGTGAGTCCCACGAGCATCGACCTGAAGGAATTGCGCCGGCATGCCCGCGTGGTCAGCGGCGTAACCCTTGCCGGCGGGCAGGGCGACCTGGCCGATAGCATCTTCCGCATCGGCCACCTCGGCCACGTGGGACCCGCCGATGTCCTGGTGGCCCTGGCGGCGGTAGGTGACGCCCTGACGGCACAGGGGCGGGCGGGAGCCGCCGGACCAGACCAGGCCGTGGCGGCGGCGGTACGTGTCCTGAACGAGGAGAGGGGGAGGAAGGCATGATGGCGGCTGCAACGACGTTTCGGGTGTTGGTGGCCGACCCCGTCTCCGAGGCCGGCGTGGAGCGGCTGCGGCAGGGGGGAGCCGAGGTGGTGGTGCGCACCGGGCTGGACAGGCAGGACCTCCTTGCCCTGGTTGGCGAAATGGATGGGCTGGTGACCCGCAGCGAAACGCGGGTGACCCGCGAGGTCCTGGAGCATGCACCGCGCCTCAAGGTAGTTGGCCGCGCCGGCGTCGGCGTGGACAACATCGACGTCGAGGCGGCGACGGAGCGGGGCGTGCTGGTGGTCAACGTGCCGACGGGCAACACCGTGGCCGCCGCCGAACACACGCTGGCCATGTTGCTGGCCCTGGCCAGGCAGGTGCCCCAGGCGGACCGCGATCTGCGCGGCGGCAACTGGCGGCGCGGCCGCTTCACCGGGGTGGAGCTCAAGGGCAAGACCCTGGGGCTGGTCGGCCTGGGCCGGATCGGCGCGGAGGTGGCCCTGAGAGCCAGGGCCTTCGGCATGACGGTTCTGGCCCACGACCCCTACGTTGCGCCCTCACGGGCTGAGTTTCTGGGGATCCGCCTCGCTTCTCTGGACGAGGTGCTGGCCAACGCGGACTTTGTCAGCCTGCACGTGGCGAAGACGCCGGATACCGTGGGTCTGCTTGGCCGCGACCGCCTGGCCCGCATGAAGCCCGGCGCCCGCCTCATCAACTGCGCCCGCGGCGGCCTGGTGGACGAGACGGCCCTGTACGAGGCGCTTCAGGCGGGGCGGCTGGCCGGAGCCGCGCTGGACGTCTTCACCGAGGAGCCGGTCACCCGTCACCCGCTTTTCGAGTTGCCCAACCTGGTGGTCACGCCACACCTCGCCGGCTCCACCCAGGAGGCCCTGGAGGCCAACGGCGTGTTGGTGGCGGAGGCCGTACTGGACGCCCTGTCCGGCCGCCCGGTGGCCACCGCGGTCAACTGGCCCAGCCTGTCGCCCCTGGAGGCGGAGGCTCTTCTGCCCTACATCCCCCTGGCCGAAACCCTGGCGCGCACCTACGCCCAGGCCCAGCCGGGGCCGATCGAGCGCGTGGAGGTCCTGTACGAGGGCGACCTGGCCGGCCTCGCCACCAGCCCCCTGACCAACTTCGTTCTGAAGGGGCTCCTGGCCCCAATTCTGGGCGAGCCGGTCAACCAGATCAACGCCCGGGTGGTGGCGGGACGGCGCGGCATTCGGGTGGAGGAGCACCGCATTCAGCAGTGCCCCGATCACCCCCACCGCCTGACGGTGCGGGTGCAGAACGGCAGGCAGCGCGGCTCCATCTCCGGCTACCTCTCCGCCGGTGGCCCGCGCATCCTGGCCATCAACGACCTGGAGGTGGAGTTCACCCCCAGCCGCTACATGCTGGTAACCCGGCATCAGGACCGGCCGGGCATGATTGGCCGGGTAGGAACCCTGCTGGGCCAGCACGACATCAACATCGCCGCCATGCAGGTGGGCCGTGCCGGCCCCCGTGGCGAGGCGGTCATGGTCCTGCAGGTGGATGACTTCGTTCCCGATGCCCTGCTCGCCCGGCTCTCCCAGTTGGACGGCATGGGGGAGGTACGGCAGGTGGCACTCTAAGGGGGCCCGCCTGAAGAGCGAGTTGGACGGAGACCAAGGAGGAAGCCCTGTGGAACACCAAGCAGAGATCGGCGTTTTTGGCGGCTCCGGGTTTTACTCGTTCGCCGACGGGGCGGAGGAGATTGCCGTGGAGACCCCCTACGGGGCGCCCAGCGACAAGATCACCCTCGTCACCATCGGCGGGAGGAAGGTGGCCTTCCTGCCCCGGCACGGGCGCGACCACCGCTACCCGCCCCACCTGATCAACTACCGGGCCAACGCCTGGGCCATGAAGAAGCTGGGCGTCAGCCGCATCATCGGCCCCTGCGCCGCGGGCAGCCTGCAGCCCAACATCAAGCCCGGCGACTTCGTCATCAGCGATCAGCTGGTGGACCGCACCCACTCCCGCCAGGACACCTTCATCCAGGGTCCCACCGTGCGCCACCTGACCTTCGCCGACCCCTACTGCCCCACCATGCGGCAGGTCGCCCTGGAACAGGCCAGGGGACTGGGCATCACCGCCCACGACGGCGGCACCATGGTGGTCATCCAGGGCCCCCGCTTCTCCACCCGGGCCGAGAGCCGCTGGTTCTCCTCCATGGGCTGGCACGCCATCGGCATGACCCAGTACCCGGAGGTTCCCCTGGCCCGCGAATTGGGCATGTGCTTCCTGAACATCGCCCTTATCACCGATTTTGACGCCGGCCTGGAGGGCAGCCCGGACGTCAAGCCCGTCAGCCATGAGGAGGTCCTACGGGTCTTCAACAGCAATGTCGACCGGGTCAAGCAGCTCCTCTACAAGGTCATCGAGAACCTGCCGCCGGAGGTGGAGCGCACCTGCGGCTGCGGCCGCGAGGCGGTCTGGTCATGAGGTCCGTGGAGCTGACGGGCGACGTCGTCCGCATGGTCAACCAGAAGGTCCTGCCGGGCCGGCTGGAGATGCTGGAACTCAACACCGCGGAGCAGGTGGCTCAGGCGATCCGTGACCTGACCGTGCGCGGCGCTCCGGCCATCGGTGTGGCGGCCGCCTTCGGGCTGGTCCTGGCCGCCGACGCCCTGGCCCGACCAGAGCAATCGACCGGCCCGCCCACCGACCCGTTCTGGGACGGGTTGGACCAGGCCCACCAATTGCTGCGTTCCACCCGCCCCACGGCGGTCAACCTGTTCTGGGCCCTGGACCGGATGATGGCCCGGGCCCGCGAACAGCGGACCAGCGGGGCGTCAGCCCAGCAGGTGGCCATGGTCCTGCGGGAAGAGGCCGGCCGGATGGCCGACGAGGACGTGGACGTCAACCGCCGCATCGGGCAGTTGGGGCAGACTCTTCTTCGGGACGGCGACGGCGTCCTGACCCACTGCAACGCCGGCGCCCTGGCCACCGTGGACTACGGCACGGCGCTGGGCGTCATCCGCGCCGCCCACGAGTCCGGCAAGCGGCTGCGGGTCTACATAGACGAGACGCGCCCGGTGCTGCAGGGCGCCCGCCTAACCGCCTGGGAAGCCGTCCAGGCGGGTTGGGACGCCACCCTCATCACCGACAACATGGCCGGTCACTTCATGCGCCTGGGCCACATCCAGGCGGCCATCGTCGGGGCCGACCGGGTCGCCGCCAACGGCGATGTGGCCAATAAGATCGGCACCTACACCGTGGCGGTGCTCTGCCGCGAGCACGGCATCCCGTTCTACGTGGCCGCTCCCATCTCCACCCTGGACCTGCGGCTCGCCTCCGGCGAACAGATCGTCATCGAGGAGCGGCACGCCGACGAGGTGAAGGGCTACGGAGGCATCCGCTGGGCCCCCGAGGGCGTGCGCGTGGCCAACCCCGCCTTCGATGTGACCCCCTGGCGGTACGTCACCGCCATCATCACCGAGAAGGGCATCGCCAACCCACCCTTCGACGTGCACCTGAAGCAGTTGGCCGCGGCCCAGGGGTAACCCC
>CALMNP010000029.1 GCA_937868875.1 uncultured Bacillota bacterium
GCGCCGGCGGCTGTCCCTTTGAGACGGCGGGAAGCATGAAAGCAGCGGGGCGCCTGGGGCGCCCCGCTG
Source organism: uncultured Bacillota bacterium (assembly GCA_937868875.1). GTDB lineage: Bacteria > Bacillota > Sulfobacillia > JAMDAP01 > JAMDAP01 > JAMDAP01. Next base: position 70 of record CALMNP010000029.1, read on the forward strand.
CTGATTCCGGATCGAGCCTCAGAACAGGATCTTCTGTCGTCGCATGTAGACGTTGAGCAGAATACCGATGCCCATGGTGTTGCTGAGGAGTGAGGAACCGCTGTAGCTGACGAAGGGGAGCGGGATGCCGGTCACGGGCATGATGCCCATGGTCATGCCGATGTTGATGATCAGGTGAAAGGCGATCATGGAGGTGACGCCGGTTGCCAGCAGGGTGCCGTAGAGGTCCTTGCTCTCGCTCGCCACGCGCACGGCCCGGATGAGCAGGATGAGGAACAGCAGCAGCAGCACAATGGCCCCGATAAACCCGAGCTCCTCCCCGACCACGGAGAAGATGAAGTCCGTGTGGCGTTCAGGCAGGAAGCTGAGCTGGGTCTGCGTCCCGAAGAAGAGCCCCTTGCCCAGGGCGCCGCCGGAGCCGATGGCAATCTTGGACTGCAGGACGTGGTAGCCGGCGCCGGTGGGGTCGGCCTCCGGGTTCACCAGGACGATCAGACGCTTGAGCTGATAGGCCTTCAGGGGAAAGTCCTTCAGGTGGAAGACCAACTGCGCGCCGACGACGGAGACGGCAGCGGCCACACCGCCGCCGAAGAGCAGCAGCATCTTCTTGACCGGCGCTCCGGCCATGAACATCATGCCTATCATGATGGCGACGAAGACCAGTGAGGTGCCCAGGTCAGGCTGGATCAAGACCAGCACCAACGGCGGCAGGATGTGGGCCATGGCCCCGAAGAGGTCTCCCCAGCTGATGATGCGCTCGCGCCGGCTGAGGGAGGTGGCCAGGGTGATGATGACCAGGATTTTGGCGAACTCGGAGGGCTGGAACTGGTAGCCCCCGATCTTGATCCAGCGTTGGGCTCCCAGGGCCTCGTGGCCAATGAAGCGAACGGCCACGAGCATGATCAAGTTGACGACGTAGAAGAGACGGCTATAGCGAGCCCAGCCGGAGTAGTCGGAGCTGACTACGAGGGCCGCCGCCGCCCAGCCGATGGCGGTGAATACCAACTGCCGCTTGACGTAGGAGAGCGAGGGCGCCGTGGCGCTGCGGATGGCTACCAGGCCAAAGATCATGATGGCCAGCGTTACCGCAATCAGAATATAGTCCAGGTTTTTCAGCAGACGGCGTTCCAGCCCTCCCCACCCCCTTCGGCGCAAGTAAAAAAGGCGGCCGGTGAATCGGCCACCTCTATTATACAGGCTGTCCTGCAGGCAGGTCCATGTGCCTGCTCTGGCATTTACTGACGGGCGGACACGCTTCGCTTCATCCGACGGACGGGGATGCTGGCGACCAGGGCCACCGAATTCTCGGCGCTGGTCAGGTTGACATCCATGGCGGCGTCGTCGATTTCCATGTACTCGGAGATGACTCGAATGAGTTCGTTCTTGAGCATTTCCAGGAACTGCGGGGAGACGTTGGCGCGGTCGTGAACCAGAACCAGACGGAGACGCTCCTTGGCAATGTCCTTAGACGACCCGCTGTCTCGCCCAAACACCCGGTTAATCAAGTCCAACACCCTCCATCCCCCTTTCTCGGTCACCTATTTCGCCCCCAAACCCATGATGCGCTTGAGCTTGGAGAAGAAACCGTCATCGCTATCCAGGCTCATCAAGGGCACGTCCTCGCCCTGGAGGCGTCGGGCGATGTTGCGGTAGGCCTCGCCCGCCTTGGAGGAGGGCGACAGAACTGCCGGTTCACCGCGGTTGGTGGACACCACGATGGACTCGTCGTCCGGCACCACACCCAGCAGGTCGATGGCCAGGATATCGATCATGTCGCTGATGTCCATCATATCACCCTGCTTCACCATCTTGGGGCGAATGCGGTTGATGATGAGCATGGGCGGGGCCATTTGAGCCGCCTCCAGCAGACCGATGATGCGGTCGGCGTCGCGCACCGCCGAAACCTCCGGCGTGGTGACGATGACGGCCTTCTCCGCGCCGGCGATGGCGTTCTTGAAGCCCTGCTCGATGCCGGCGGGGCTGTCAATGATGACGAAGTCGAATTCCTTGGCCAGCTCCTCCACCAGGGCTTTCATCTGGTCGGGGCTGACCGCCGTCTTGTCCTTCGTCTGGGCGGCCGGCAGAAGGTACAGGCTCTCGAACCGCTTGTCCTTGATCAGGGCCTGCTTGAGCCGGCAATAGCCCTCCACCACGTCCACCAGGTCATAGACGATGCGGTTCTCCAGGCCCATGACCACATCCAGGTTGCGGAGTCCAATATCCGCATCCATCAGCACGACCTTACTCCCCGCCATCGCCAGGGCCGTCCCCAGGTTGGCGGTGGTTGTGGTCTTGCCGACACCACCCTTGCCTGAGGTCACCACGATTGCCTGACCCATTCCGTTTCCTCCCTGCTCCTGATAAGGCGACTAGTTCACGTGGGGCAAGTACGGTTCGATGACGACCACGCCGTTCTTGATCGATGCGACCTCCGGCCCGCGCGGCTGGTCCGTGCCGGCGGCAGGGGTTTCGTCCGGAGAACGGCTGATGAAGTTAGCGATGCGAAGCTGGGTGGGCTCCAGGCGGAAAGCGGCCACCACGGCACGCTGGTTGCCCGTGGCCCCGGCGTGCGCCACGCCGCGCAGGACGCCCATAACCAGGATGTCGCCGGTGGCGATGACCACCGCCCCCGGATTTACATCCCCCATGATCACAACGTTGCCGTCACACTGTACCCGCTGTCCGGAGCGCAGCGTCCGCCGCACCAGGCCGGAATCAAGCTGGAGGGCCTGCTGCTCGTCCGTCTCGCGTGACGCCGACCGACGCTGCGGAGCCGCTCCACGCTCCCCTTCACGGGCGGCGAGGTCCGGCTCTTCCTCCGGTTCGCCGGCGACGGAAGGATCCGTGTGCAGAACGTCCACCAAACACAGGCCGTGCCTGCCTCGCAAAAGCTCGTCCAATTCCACCAGTTGGGGCGTGGTCAGCATGCGCCGCCCCACGTCCAGCGTGACTTCAGCGCCCTCAAAGAAAAAACGCTCGGCAAGGGCCAGCTTTGCGGCCAGCTTCTCTTTGAGCGATGGGTATTCGATCTCGTCGTTCAGAACTGCCAGTACGCCGTTTTTGTGTCCCTTGAAGATCACGTCTTCCTGCCGCTTAGCCAACTGAAACGCCTTCCCCTCTTTCGCGGCCGAGATCGCCCCGGGCCGCACCCGTGGGCAGTTGCGGAGCAACCCGGCTGGCTTGGGTATTCTGCAATTATTAACCAAAACCCTGCTCGATTCTATAAAAAAACGGGGCCGCACGGGCCCCGTCTTCTCGCGCCATCTAGACAGATTAGGACAGGCTCGGATCAGTCCGCCCTGACCTGGGCCGCCGGGCCGCTGTCCGGCAGGTTAAAGTACTGGGCCATTACCGGCCGGGCCAATTCCGCGGCGTAACTGCCGTGGGCGCCGCCCACCACCAGCACCGAAACCGCGATCTCCGGGTTGTCATAGGGGGCGAAGGCGACAAAGACGCCGTTGTCCACGCCGTTGGAGGTTTCGGCCGTGCCCGTCTTGGCGCCCACCTTGATGGGGAAGTTTCCGAAGCTGCCGGCCGCCGTGCCCCATTGGGCGGCGCCCAACATGCCCTCACGGACGATTTGCAGGTTCTCCTGTGAGACCGTGAGCGTGGTCTCCACCCGGGGCTCCGCCTTCTTGACCAATTCGCCTGAGGCGGTGAGGATCTGGTCGACGAGGAAAGGCCGGTACCGCGTCCCGCCATTGGCGATGGTCGCCACGTAGTCCGCCAACTGCAAGGGCGTTGCCAGGGTGCGGCCCTGGCCAATGGCCTGGGACAGCGTGTCACCCAACTGCCAGTCGTTGACGACCTTGCCCGTCTTGGGATCCGTTCGATTATAGCTGTCCTTGCTGGCGTCGGCGCCCTTGCGGTCTCCCGGCAGGTCGATGCCCGTCGGCTGGCCGAAGCCGAACTCCCTGGAATACTTGGCCATCCCGTCTACGGTCAGCAGGCGGCCGGCCTCATAGAAGAAGGTGTCACAGGACTCCGTGATGGCCCGGCGCACGTCAACGATGCCGTGGCCGCCGGCCTTCCAGTCCTTCGGGTGATGCCACAGCCAGTACACGCCGTTGTCCGAAATGGTGAAGCCCGGTGTGATCCTGCCCTCCTGGAGGGCGCCGGAGGCCACCACCATCTTGAAAGTGGACGCGGGAGGGAAGGCATTCAGGGCGTAGTTGAGCATGGGGTGGCGCGGGTCGGTGTTGAGGATGTTCCAGTGGTCGGGCGAGATGCCGCCTACCCACCAGTTCAGGTCAAAGGAGGGGTAGCTGGCCATGGCCAGGATGGCACCCGTCCGGACATCTTCCACCACAATGGCCCCGGCGCTGGCGCGGCGGCCGTCGGGGCGGGTCTGAAACTCGCGGATCTTGTCCGCCAGGGTCTTCTCTGCCACTTGCTGCAACTGGGCATCCAGGGTCAGGGTCAGGTTGTCGCCGGGAACCGGGTCGGTGCCCCCGGGCAGGTCGGCGAACCAGCGGCCCAGGTGGTCGACCTGAACCGGTCGGGTGCCCTCCTGCCCCCGCAGGTACTGCTCGTAGTAGTCTTCCAGTCCGGACTTGCCGATGACGTCGCCGCCCTGGTAGTCCTTGTAACGATCGGCCTGCAACTGAGCCTCGCTGATCTGGCCGACATACCCGACCAGTTGCGAGGCCAGCGTGACAACGTCCGTGGGCCCCGGGGCCGGGGCGGGAGCAGCGCCAGGCTGCGTCACACGGGGCTTCGGCGGCGGGGTCGGGGAGGTGTCCACGGTGGTCGGGTAGGAGCGGATGGGCTCCAGCACCACGTCCACACCGGGCAGGTCCGTCTTGCGCTCCTCCAGCTGCGTGTAGATTTCGGGCGAGATGTTGGTCTCCACCCGCACGGGCTTGTACAGGCCCACGTACTTCTTGTGATAGAGGTACTTCTTCCAGATCTCCTGCTCCTTGGCGGCGACATCGGGCGTATGCGAGTCCCCCGCCAGGATCTGGGCCAGCAGGTGCACCGTCGGTTGGAAGGCCTTTTCACCGGTGTAGAAGAGGGTGACCGAGTAGGAGGGGCGGTTGGACGCCAGCACCACCCCGTGCCGGTCCACGATCATGCCGCGGGGCGCGGCCACGGGGACGACGCGGATTCGGTTGATGTCCGCCGCCTCGGCCCACTTCGAGCCCTGCACGAACTGGAGGTTGGTCAACTGCCCGATGAGCAGTATGAAGATGAGCGCCACCGCCACGCCAAAAAGACGTGAGCGGCGCTCCACCTCTTTGGCGCCGATGGTGTTCGGATCGCGGACCGTCACCAGAGCCTCACCTCCGTAAAGAAGAGCGTGAGCGCGTCAGGGCCTCCGCCTCCACGTACCAGGAGGGGGCGTGGCGGTAAAGAATCCGGTAGAGGAAAGGAGAAAGCACTGCATTGTAGATGGCCTCGGGCACAATGACCTGCTTCCAGGCCTGGGCCAGCGGCATGTGCCTGCCAACGGCGTAGAGTACGCCGTACACGAGAAGTTCGGAGAGAACCGTGCCCACCATGGTCAGGAGGAAGGGCATGGCCAGGTTCTCCTTGAAGACCTCGCGCTCGGCGAGGCCGGCCAGGGCTCCGGCCACCGCCTTGGAGAGCGCATGCAGGCCAATGAGCCGGCCCACCAGCAGGTCCTGCAGGATACCCCCCAGAAAGCCGACGGCGGCGCCCCTCACAGGCCCATAAAGCAATCCGTAGGCCACCGCCAGAAGCAGCAGCAAGTCCGGTTTGACACCAAAGACAATGACCTTGTCCAAGAGGGTGGACTGCGCCACCACCGCCGCCAGGGTAAGGCCCACCGTCACCCACCACTTCACGGCGTGACACCCCCCTGCGGAGGCGTTGTCCCGCCGGTCTCAGTCGGGCCGGGGGGGTTCGCCGGAGCGGCCGGGCTGTCCTGGCTGGGTTGCGGCTCAGGCAGCGCGGGCAGGCCCATGCCCGTGGCCGGCGACCAGGTGACCACCAGCACCCGTTCCAAATGGTAGAAGTCAACCGCAGGCGCGACGGTGGCCTCCTTGACCAGACCCTGGCCGCTGACCTGGCTCACCCGGCCGACCGGAATCCCCTTGGGGAAGAGCGAGTTGAGGCCGGAGGTCAAAACCTGGTCGCCCACGTTCACCTGAGCGTCCGGGTTGAAGAAGCGCATGGTCAGGTCCGCCTGGTCCTGGCCGCGCAGGATTCCCGCGTCGCGGGACTGGGCCACCAGCGAGCCGATCCCGCTGTCCCGGTCCGTGAGCAGCATCACACTGGCGGTTCGGCCTGTGACCTTGAAGACGCGACCCACCAGGCCCTGCTCGGTGACCACGGCCATGTCCCGGGTGATTCCGTCATGGCTGCCGCGGTTGATGGTCAGGGTGGCGAACCAGTTGTCCGAGCTGCGGCCGATGACGTCGGCGGACAAGTAGCGCAGAGGGGACCGCTTGGTCAGGTCCAACTCCCGGCGGAGCTGCTCGTTCTCCACCTGCAGCTCCTCCATCTGGGTCTGCAGCCCGGGCTGCTGAGCCAGCACCTCCCTGAGGTGCTGGTTCTCGCTGCGCAGCCGCCCCAGCTCGGCGATGGCGTCGAAGGTGCCCGAGACCGCGCGAACAGCCCGACTGCTTACGGCCTGCAGCGGAGCCAGGGCGTCGGTCAGCCAGGACTCCGCGCGCGTCACGGAGGTACGCTCCACTTGCGTGGCGCCAAGCAAGACAAGGGTGGCCACAGCGGCCACCAGCACCACGTAGAAGGTCTTGGAGCGGAAGATTCGGGGCACTGCGGCCACCACCTGAAGGGGGGCCGGCCGGCGCCTGACTGACGTCGGCCGGACCGACCCTGCTACTTGCGAGACGTTCTGCGGATCAGCTCAATCATGTCCAGAACCTTGCCGGTCCCCTTGACCACGCAGAGGAGGGACTCCTCCGAGACGTGCACCGGCATGCCCGTTTCTTTGGAAACCAGGCGGTCCAGGCCCTTCAGCAGGGAGCCGCCGCCGGTCATGACGATGCCGCGGTCCATGATGTCCGCCGCCAGTTCCGGCGGCGTCTTCTCCAGGGTAACCTTGATCGCTTCCAAGATGGCCGCCACCGGGTCAGCCAGAGCGCTGCGCACTTCTTCCGCCGTGACCTTGAGCGTGCGCGGCAGGCCTGTTACCAGGTCGCGGCCGCGAATCTCCATGGCGTCCCGGCCATCGCCGACGGGGAAGGCCGAGCCGATGCTGATTTTGACTTCCTCAGCGGTGCGCTCGCCTATCATCATATTATAGGACCGCTTCACATAATGAATAATCGCTTCGTCCATTTCGTCGCCGGCGACGCGGATGGATTTGGCGGTAACAATACCGCCCAGCGAGATAATTGCCACCTCGGTGGTGCCGCCGCCAATATCGACCACCATGTTGCCCGTCGGCTCGTCGACGGGAAGGCCGGCGCCAATTGCGGCGGCCATGGGTTCCTCGATGATGTGCGCCTCCCGCGCCCCAGCCTGCAGGGTGGCATCCATCACGGCGCGACGCTCCACCCCGGTCACGCCGGAGGGAACGGACACCACCACCCGGGGGCGCCGGAAGCCCCGTCCGGACATGGCCTTGCCGATGAAATACTGCAGCATCTTCTGCGTCACGTCGAAGTCGGCGATGACGCCATCCTTCATCGGCCGGATAGCAATGATGTTGCCGGGAGTGCGACCGATCATCTGCTTCGCCTCTTCGCCCACCGCCATGACGTGGCGGGTATCACGGTCGATGGCCACCACCGAGGGCTCCTGCAGCACGATCCCCTTGCCCTTTACGTAGACCAGGGTATTGGCCGTACCCAGGTCAATGCCCATGTCGCGTGAAAACAGTCCCAGAAAGCCCCCTGCCAACTCCAGTTCCCCTTTCTATGCGCCGGCCAGGCTGGCCGGATCCAGTCCACGTTCGCGAAACGAAGCGTACCGGTTGTCGCCGATGACGATGTGGTCCAGCACCTCGATGCCCAAAATCCGCCCCGCCGAGGCCAGCCGCCCCGTGAGGTCCAGGTCCTCGCTGCTGGGGGTCGGGTCGCCGCTGGGGTGGTTGTGCACCAGGATGACCGCCTGGGCGCTGCGCCGGATAGCGCTCTTGAAAAGCTCCCTGGGGTGAACCAGGGAGGCGTTCAGGTGGCCGACGGAGATCGTGTCGATACCCAGCACCCTGTGCCTGGTATCCAGAAGCAGGACCCGGAAGTGTTCTCTGTCCAGGTGGCGCATGGAGGCCATCACCAGCTGAGCGGCGTCCTCGGGGCGCCGGATAACCGGCTTCTCCGTCCGGGACTGGCTGAGGCGCTGACCCAGTTCCAGAGCCGCCTTGATTCGGGCCGCCTTGGCGATGCCCACGCCCCTGAGGTCCGCCAGCTCCGACGCCGGGGCGGAGGCCAGGTAGGCCAGGGCCGTCGTCGGGTCGTCCGGGCCCTGCCCCAGGGACAGCAGGTCCTGGGCCACCTCCAGGGCGGTCGCTCCGGCTGTGCCCGTCTGCAGCACCAGGGACAGGAGTTCCGCTTCGGAAAGTGCAGCCGCCCCCAGGCCCACCAGCCGCTCCCGCGGCCGCTCGCCTGGAGGCAGGTCCTTGACGGTGCGATGATACGCGTTCCTCAAACGCCCCTTCACCCGCCTCACCGGGAGATCCGGTGGACCGGCCGCGGGGGGCGGCGGCTACCGGGCAGCGACGCCTAATACGTCCAGACCCAGGGGCTCCAGCATGAGGGCCAGGCGGGGCAGGGGCAGGCCGACGACGTTGAAGTAGTCGCCCTGAAGCCTCTCCACCAGCACAGAGCCCAGGCCTTGCACGGCATAAGCGCCGGCCTTGTCCATGGGCTCGCCCGAGGCTACGTAAGCGGCAATCTGCCCCGGCGTCAGGTTCCTCATCGTGACGGCGGTCTCCTCGTGCTCTACCAGGATGGGCCCATTCGGCCTCCGGATCAGGGCCACGCCGGTCAGCACCCGGTGGGTGCGCCCGGCCAGCCGGCCCAGCATGGATCGCGCTTCGGCCTCGTCCCGGGGCTTGCCCAGGATCTCGTCGTCCAGCAGCACAATGGTGTCCGCGCCCAGCACGATTGCCTCACCTTCGACTTCCGACGCTACCGTCCCGGCCTTCTCCCGCGCCAAGGTGCGCACCAGTTCGACAGGGTCCGAGGCGTTCACCTGAGACTCGTCAAACCGGCTGGGGATCACTTCAAAGTCAAGGCCGATCTGGTTCAGCAGGTCGCTCCTGCGCGGCGAGGAGGAAGCGAGAATGAAGCGCATGGGCCCTCCCTGACGATCAACGCTAGGATGTGCGGCGTACGTAGACGAACCCCGCCAGAAGCCCAACCAGGCCCATGAGGTTCATCTTCAGGGAAAACCCCACGGTCAGCGTAAAGGCACGCAGGTCCAGCGTGGCAGGATCCAGCCCGATGTTGGCGATGGACTGGCCGAGGATCTTGACCCCGTACGAGGCCGCCACCTGCCCGATCAGGGTGCCGGCAACCGCGCCGAGAATCAATACAAAAATGGTGTACCCCCAGGTACCGGGCTGCAAGGACTCACCGCCTACAAATACAGGATGCTTGCTAAGTCTCCAGCTACTTCGAGCCTGCCTGGCAAAAATCCTGTTTGTTCGTCCTGGCAGTTAGCCGCCAAGCCTTGCGGCATGAGCCCTTTGCCGAATGGGAATTTTTTCCCCCAAACGAAGGATTCCCCTCACGGGGGACGCCCTATACCTGTTCGTGTACGGTAGCCAGGAGGTGTCCTTTCTCATCGAAAAAGCCAAAGGTCCAGGGGCCTGTTCCGCCCAGGTCGTCGCGCTTCACGCGGACCAGCGTCCGCGGATAGGTGAGAGCCATCGTGACGAAGGCTCCGGGCGGCGGGTCGATGCGGCGAACATGGACCGTAACCTGGCCGCCGTCGGACTCCACCCCTTCGACTTTGATGTCATGGCCTCCGGAGCGCGCCTGACCGCGGTGCACGGCGATGACGACGGACCGGCTGAAGTCCGGGCTTGGGCCGAGGCTGTTCAGCCCGTACACCCGCCTGACCGCGTCGTCCGACCCGAATACGAAACAGCGGGGTTCATCAAAGTTGGGCAGGGTTAGCCCAGCCCGGCCCAGTTCCCGGAAGGGGACCTTCAAGGCGATTCCTCCTTGCCCACCAGTTCAGCGCGCAGAGCCCCCACCAGGTAGAGGGAGCCGGTGCAGAGCACAAGGTCCTCCGGTTCAGCCGCCTCCAGGGCGCGTCGCAGGGCCTGCGTTGGTTCGCGATCCACCTCGGGAGAAAAGCCGCGGGCGGCAATGCGGCCGGCCAGGTCCCCCGCCTCGCGCACGGTGGCGTGGCGCTGCCCCGCTCCCAGAACGGGTTCCGTCACCACCACGCGGGAGGCGACGGGCAGCAGCGCATCAAGCACCTGTTCCACGGGCTTGTCCGCCAGCATGCCCAGGAGAAGCACCACCTTGCGGTGGGGCAGCACGTCCCGCACGGCGGCAGCCGCAGCCCGGGCGCCGTCCGGGTTGTGGGCGCCATCCAGCACCACCAGGGGCGAACGGCGCACCACTTCCAGGCGGCCCGGCCACCGCACCTCGGCGAGACCCTGGCGAATGGCGGAATCGGGCACCGGCAGACCCAGCGGGTTCAACCGCTGCAGAGCCGCCGCCGCCGTGGCGGCGTTGGCCTGCTGGTGCCGGCCGATGAGGGCGAGGGGCACGGAGCGGTAGGACCAGCCCGGGCCGAAGAAGTCCAGCATCTGCCCGTCCGGTCCGGATTGCCGCTCCTGCCAGGTCACGTCCTTGCCCACGACCGTGAGAGGCGAGTGCCGCTCCCGGCAGACGGCGGCGATGACCTGCTCCGCCTCGGCCTCGCCGGCGGAGGTGACCACCGGCCGCCCTTCCTTAATGATGCCCGCCTTCTCGCCGGCGATGGCGGCCAGGGTGCTCCCCAGCCGGTCGGTATGGTCGAAGTGGATGTGGGTGATGACGCTCAGCAGAGGGCGGGTGATGATGTTGGTGGCGTCGAAGCGCCCTCCCAGCCCCACCTCCAGCACCACGGCGTCCACCCGGACCGCGGCGAAGTGCAGGAAGGCCAGGGCGGTGATGACCTCAAACTCCGTGGGCGACTCCAGCCCCTCCGCCAGCATGGCGTCGACGGCGGGGCGGATGACCTGCAGGTGGCGGAGTACGTCGGTGGGCGCGATCTCTGCCCCGTTGACGCGAATTCGCTCGGTGAACCGCTCCAGGTGAGGGGAGGTGTAGAGTCCGACGTGATAGCCGGCAGCCCGCAGAGCACTGTCCATCATGGCAGACGTGGAACCCTTGCCGTTCGTTCCGGCCACGTGCACGATCCGCAGGCTGTCCTGGGGGTCTCCCAGGCGGGCCATCAGGCCGCGCATGCGGCCCAGGTCGAGTTTCATGCCGAAGCGGCTGAAGCTTGCCAGGTATCCGAGTGCCTCTTTGTAGTCCAAGGTTGCCCTCCACAAGCCGCAGCCCCCGCCGCCCAGGTGGCGGCAGGGGCTGGTTGTCGCCGAATCCGCGAGGCTAACCCAAGAGGGCCAGGCGCTGGCTGATCACGTCCAGCTTGCCCTTGAGTTCCTCGGCCCGGCCCCGGTCCTTGGCCACCACCTCGGCCGGCGCCTTGGCCAGGAAGCCGGGGTTACCCAGCTTGGCCGTCAGCTTCTCCAGTTCGAGGGCGGTGGCCGCTTTCTCCTTCTGCAGGCGCTCCCGCTCCCTATCCAGGTCGATGAGGCCCTTCAGCGGCAGGTAGATCTCCAGGCCGCCGGCCACGGCCGCCGCGGCCTGCTCCGGCTTGGCCGCGGTGTTGGCGTCATGAATGTCCAGGGCCGACGCCTGACCCAGGTGGCGGATGTAGCCCTCACCGCGCTCCGCCAGGCGGCGGGCTGCGGCCGAGGGCGCCAGGATGACGACCTCCGCCTTCTTGCCGGCGGGGACGTTCATCTCCGCCCGCATGTTGCGGATGGCCTTGATTACCGCCACCAACTCGGAGAAGTCGGTCACATCCTGCTGGAAGCCGTCGGTCAGGGTCTGCAGCGCAGCGCGGGTGGCGCGGGCCCGGTCGGCCCGTTCGCCGGTGACCGGCTGGCCGGCCTTGCCGTGGGCCATGCCCACGCCGCCCGGCCAGGGGGCGACGATGAGCGCCGGCCCCTCGTGGGGCAAAGACTGCCAGATGGCCTCGGTCAGGAAGGGCATGAACGGGTGCAGCAGCCGCAGGGTCTGCTCCAGGGTGGTCCAGAGGGTCCACTGGGCGGCCCGGCGAGCGGCGGCGCCTGCCGCCGACCTGTTGTAGAGCCGCGGCTTGACGACCTCGATGTACCAGTCGCAGAACTCGTCCCAGATGAAGTCGTAGAGAGCCCGGGCGGCCTCCCCCAGCTCGTACTTCTCCATCAGCCGGGTGACATTGTCCGCCGTGTCCGCCAGCCGCCCCAGGATCCAGCGGTCGGCCAGTTCCAGGCTCTCCCGGGCCGGCGCCTCCTCGGGGGAGAAGCCCTCCAGGTTCATCATGACGAAGCGGGAGGCATTCCAGATCTTGTTGGCAAAGTTGCGGCTGGCCTCGGCCCGCTCGGGAACCCAGCGGCTGTCGTTGCCGAAGCTGACGCCGGTGATGAGGGTGAAGCGGAGAGCATCGGCGCCATACTGATCGATGAGCTCCAGGGGGTCCACCACGTTGCCCAGCGACTTGGACATCTTCCGCCCCTGGGCGTCGCGGACGAGGCCGTGGATGAAGACGTCGTGGAACGGGATCGTGCCCATGTGCTCGAGGCCGGAGAAGATCATGCGGGCAACCCAGAAGAAGATGATGTCGTAGGCGGTCACCAGCACGTTGGTGGGGTAGAAGTACTTGAGGTCCTCGGTCTTCTCCGGCCAGCCCAGGGTACTGAACGGCCAGAGGGCCGATGAGAACCAGGTGTCCAGGGTGTCCGGGTCCTGCTTCAGGTGGGCGGAGCCGCACTTCTGGCAGGCCTTCGGCCCCCCCTCCTGGGCGCTGACGTTGACGTGTCCGCAGTCCTGGCAGTACCAGACCGGAATGCGGTGACCCCACCACACCTGGCGGCTGATGCACCAGTCGCGGATGTTCTCCATCCAGTTGAGGTAGGTCTTGCTGAACCGCTCCGGCACAAACTGGATCTCCCCGCTCTTGACGGCCTCGATGGCGGGCCCGGCCAGGGGTTCCATTTTCACAAACCACTGGGTGGAGGGCAGCGGCTCCACCACGGTGCCGCAGCGCTGACAGACACCCACATTCATGGAGTGGTCCTCGATCTTCACCAGGAAGCCGTTCTCCTCCAACTCCCTGACGAAGGCCCGGCGGCACTCGTAGCGGTCCATGCCGGCGTATTTCCCGGCGGCCTCGGTCATCCGGGCGTCGAAGCCGATGACGGTGATGGAGTCCAGGTTGTGGCGGCGGCCAATTTCAAAGTCGTTGGGATCGTGGGCCGGCGTGACCTTCATGGCGCCCGTGCCGAACCCCGTCTCGATGTAGTCATCGCCGATGATGGGCAGGCGGCGGCCCAGAATGGGGAGGATGACGAATTTGCCGCTCAGGTGGCTGTAGCGGTCATCGGTCGGGTTGACCGCCACGGCGGTGTCGGCCAGGATGGTCTCCGGCCGGGTGGTGGCCACCGTGACGTAGCCGGAGCCGTCCTCCAGCGGGTAGCGCACGTAGTAGAGCTTGCCCTGCTGTTCCTCGCGCTCCACCTCGATATCCGAGAGGGCGGTCTGGTCCTGGGGGCACCAGTTGATCAGATAGTGGGCGCGGTAGATCAGTCCCTTGTGGTAAAGGCTCTCGAAAACCCGACGCACGGCCTGCGACAGCCCCTCGTCCAGGGTGAAGCGCTCTCGCGACCAGTCGGCGGAGGCGCCCAGCCGGCGCAGCTGTCCGGTAATGGTGCCGCCGTACTGGTGCTTCCAGTCCCAGACCCGCTCCAGAAACTTCTCGCGTCCCAGGTCGTGGCGCGACAGGCCTTCCTTCTGGCGAATCTCCTGCTCCACCTTGATCTGGGTGGCCAGGCCCGCATGGTCCGTGCCGGGCAGCCAGAGGGCCTGGTACCCCTGCATCCGCCGCCACCGGATCAGGATGTCCTGAAGGGTGTTGTCCAAGGCATGGCCGATGTGCAGCTTGCCCGTGACGTTGGGCGGCGGAATCACGATGGTGAAGGGCGTCCCGCCCGGGTGCGGTTCCGCCGTGAAGTAGCCGCCCTCCTCCCAGAATTTGTAGTAGCGGTCCTCGACATCCTTGGGGTTGTAGGCGGTGGGCAGTTCGGTGGTCGGTTTCACGCCTGTCACTCCTCCTGCATGCTGATCCGAAAGGGGCGGGGCACAAGCCCCCGGGGAAAACAAAAGCCCTGCTCGTCGTCTCAAGGACGAGCAGGGCTGACCTACCCGTGGTACCACCTGAATTCCCGCCCCCGCCGGCACCAGGGCCGGAGAGAGGCGGACTCTCGCTCAGCGGTATCGGGCTGAACCCGGCGCCGTCTACAGACCGGCCAGAGGGCGGGTGGTCCACCCTTCCTGAAGCCTTTCGACGGTGCGGCTCCGGGGCGACTTCGGCGCGTTCCGGCTCAAAGGGCTTGCACCTCAAGGCCCTTCTCTCTTCGAACTTCCCGCCCTACTACTCCCCATCAAAGCCGTTGCTGTTTGCCGAAATCATAGCGCATCGGCCGAGGTGTTGTCAATTTGGGTGGTGCCCCCTCCTCGTGCCTCACCAGCCGCGTACAGAACCCGAGAGTCCAGCCGGCGCTTGTGGATCCGCTCCACCTGTCCGACCAGCCAGCCCTGCCCCCTCCGCACCGCAGTCACGGCGAAGCGGTAAGCAAACCGCCTGAAGGGCCTGCGCCCGCCGCAGCAGGGTCGGGGCACACAGGCTGCGGCT
>CALMNP010000030.1 GCA_937868875.1 uncultured Bacillota bacterium
CGCCTATTGACGGCGCCGCGTCTCAGGAGTAGTATCCAAAGCAGAAAATCGCAAACGCGGGAGCTTGGGGAACCAGGCTGAGAGGGTGGCTGATCCGCCGCCGACCGTTGAACCTGATCTGGATAATGCCAGCGCAGGGAAAGAGGCAGGAGCCCTGACACCGCCGGACTTTCCCGGCGGTGTTTTCCTTATGCGATCAACGGGCGGCGGGCTCTCGGCCGGTGACCGAGCATTCCGGCAGAAAGTGGGGAATGAACCGTGAAGGATCAAGTTATCCTGGTGACCGGCGCCAGCCGCGGTTTGGGAGCTGCCATTGCCAGAGCCTTCGGGGAGCAAGGGGCCGCCGTCGTGGTCAATTACCACCACAGCGCCGGCAAGGCCGCCGGCGTCGCCGCCGCGGTGGAGGCCGCAGGCGGACGCGCCCTGGCGGTTCAGGCGGATGTGCGCGATTTCGAGCAGGTCAAGGCGATGGTGGAGCGGGCCGAGGCGGAGCTGGGGCCTGTCAGCGTCGTGGTCAACAACGCGTTGGTCAACTACTCCTTCGATCCGGTGGCTCGCAAGGACGCCTTCAGCATCCCCTGGGAGGACTACCAGGCCCAGATCGACGGCACCCTGAGGGGGGCCTTCAACGCCTGCCGTGCCGCCCTGCCCGGCATGCGGGAGCGTCGCTATGGCCGCATCATCAACGTGGGTACCAACCTATTCCAGAACCCGGTTGTGGCCTATCACGACTACACCACCGCCAAGGCCGCCCTGGTGGGCTTTACCCGCAACCTGGCCGCCGAGGTGGGTCAGTTCAACATCACCGTTAACCTGGTCGCCGGAGGCCTCCTGGAAGAGACGGACGCCAGCGCGGCGACAACGAAGGAGGTCAAGGACATCGTCCGGTCCATCACCCCCCTCCGCCGCATCACTACCCCGGCCGACGTGGCTGGCGCAGTGCTCTTCTTTGCCTCACCCTGGGCACGGGCGATCACCGGGCAGTCGCTGGTGGTCGACGGCGGCCTGGTGATGGACTAGGAGGGCTACGTCATGACCCTGGCAAGGACCCTTACGGTCGCCGGCTCGGACTCAGGCGGCGGCGCGGGCATCCAAGCGGACCTGAAGACGTTCACGGTGCTGGGCACCTTCGGCATGTCGGCCCTCACCGCCATCACGGCCCAGAACACCCTGGGGGTGCACGGCGTCTGGCCGCTGCCCCTGGAGGCGATCGCGGCGCAATTGGACGCCGTGGTCACCGACATTGGGGTGGACGCCGTGAAGACGGGCATGCTGGCCGATGCCGCGGTGATTGAACTGGTCGCCGCCAAGTTCAGGGAGCACCGCCTGACGAACGTGGTGGTCGACCCCGTCATGGTCGCCAAGGGCGGCCACCCCCTGTTGGCCCCCGGGGCCCAGGAGGCGCTCCGGCGGCACCTCCTGCCCCTGGCCCGGGTGGTAACGCCCAACCTTCCCGAAGCTGAGGTGCTGACCGGCCTTACCGTCCGCAGCGAGCGCGACATGCTTGAGGCCGCCCGACGCATCCTGGCCGACGGCGTCGCCGCGGTGATCGTCAAGGGAGGCCACCTGGACGGCCCGGCGCGGGACCTCTTCTACGAGGGCGGCGGGTTTGAGTGGTTGGAGGCCCGGCGCATCGCTACACCTCATACCCACGGCACGGGCTGCACCTTCTCCGCCGCGATCTGCGCCGGGCTGGCGAAGGGCCGGCCCTTGCCGGACGCGGTTGTAGAAGCCAAGGAGTTGATCACCGTCGCCATCGCCAAAGCCCCCGGCCTGGGCCACGGGCATGGGCCCACGAACGTCATGGCCTACCGGCCGAAGGTGGGAAACCATGACTGACGCGCAGCTCACCCAGGTGCGGGAGGTCGCCCGGCGCGTGGCGGAGAGCCGGCCCCTGGTGCACGCCATCACGAACTACGTCTCCGTCGATCTGGTAGCCCGCGGGTTGCTGGCCGCCGGCGCCTCGCCCATCATGGCCCACTCTCCGGAGGAGGCGCCGGAGATTGCCGCCCGCGCAGGCGCCCTTGTGCTCAACATCGGCACCTACCAGGCGTCCTGGCTGGAGGCCATGGTGGCCGCCGGCCAGGCGGCCAACGCAGCCGGAGTGCCCGTGGTGTTCGACCCCGTGGGCGCCGGCTTTACGAAAGCCCGCAACCGGGCTGTCGAAACCCTGCTGTCTCAGGTCAAGGTAGCCATCGTTCGCGGCAATGCTGGAGAGATCGGGTATCTGGCGGGACTCCCGCCCCGCGTGCAGGGAGTGGACTCCCTGGCGGCCGGGGACCTGTCCTATGCCCGTGAGGCGGCCACCGAGGCGGCGCGGCGCTGGCACACGGTCGCGGCGGCCACCGGCCCCGTCGATATGGTCAGCGACGGCCGGCGCCTGGTGGAGGTACACGCCGGCCATCCGCGGCTGACAGAGATCCCCGGCTCCGGCTGCCTTGCCTCCGCCCTGGCCGGCGCAACCGCCGCGGTGGAGGGCGATCCCCTGGGCGCCGCCGTCGCTGCCTTACGCTGGCTGGGCGAGGCCGGGGCGGCCGCGGCCAGGCTCTCCCCGGGGCCCGGCACGTTCCCCGACGCGCTGCTCGACCAGCTTCACGCCTGGCCCCAGCGGCATCCCGCCCTGAAGGACGCCTTGCAGCTCTACGTGATCGTCGACGGGCGGACCCCGGCAGCCGTGCTGCGTGCGGCCCTGGCCGGAGGCGCGACCTGCGTGCAGTTCCGCGAGAAGATGCTTGACGTGGGACCCGCCCTGGATGCGGCATCACGGGCGCAGGCCATCTGCCGCGAAGCAGGCGTGCCCTTTATCGTGAATGACCGCGTGGATTGGGCCCTGGCCCTGAACGCAGACGGCGTGCACCTCGGCCAGTCGGACATGCCGGCGGGGGCCGCCCGGCGGCTGCTCGGGCCTGGCAAGATCATCGGCGTTTCCGCCCACAACCCGGCCGAAGCCCTGGCGGCGGAGGCGGTCGGCGCCGATTACCTCGGCGTCGGCCCTATGTATGCCACCACGACCAAGGCCGACGCCGCCCTGCCGGTCGGACCAGCAAGAGTGGCTCAGGTGCGGTCCGCCACGGCGCTGCCCCTGGTGGGAATTGGCGGCATCGCACCGGGGAAGGCCGCCGCCGTCATCGAGGCGGGAGCCCAGGGCGTGGCCGTGATCAACGCGATACTGGGGGTCCCCGACCCGGACTCGGCCGCTCAGACTCTGCTGGCGGAGGTCCGGTCGGCTCTCCATACTGCGTTTGAAAACACTTCAAAAGGAGATGGACTGCGGTGAAAGTCAAGGAACTGACCCTGATGGGATTGCTTGTCGCCATCGGCGTGTTGAGCGCCAACCTGGTCATCATCCCCGTCGGAGGCGCCAAGGCACTGCCTGTGCAGCACGCCATCAACGTCATCGGCGCCGTCCTCATGGGGCCGCTGCAGGCCGGCCTGGTAGCGCTTGTGATCGGCCTGCTGCGCATCATGCTGGGAACCGGAACCATCCTGGCCATCCCCGGCGGCATGATCGGCGCGCTGCTGGCAGGGTACCTCTACCGTCAGAAGCCCGTCTTGCCCGTGGCGATGGCCGGCGAGCTGATTGGGACGGGGCTGATCGGCGCCCTTGTCTCGTACCCCGTCGCGCGGTACGTGCTGGGCAAGAGCGTGGCCGCCTTCTTTTACGTCATCCCCTTCGGCCTTTCGAGCCTGGCCGGGGTGGTGCTGGCCGGGTTCCTCCTGCCGGTCCTGATTCCGCTCTACCGCGGCCAGCGGCAAGGAATGGCGCAGCCCAGCACACGGCAAGAATGATACCAATCACCGGCCGGGCTACCCAGGTACCATCCCGCGGCCCTGCCACCCCATCGCAGGAATTGCTCTCTTCCCGACGAATCTAAGGCTAACCACCCCGGAACAAAGGAGGTTCGGCAATGGATTTGGGTCTCAAGGGAAGAACCGCGCTGGTGCTGGCTGCAAGCCGTGGCCTGGGCAAGGCCGCCGCCCTCTGCCTCAGCCAGGAGGGCGCCATGGTCGCCGTCGCCAGCCGCTCGGAGGAGGCCGCGTCCGCCGCGGCCCGGAGCATGGAGCAGATCTCCGGCAACCGGACGCTGGCCGTGAAAGCGGACGTGACCCGGCCGGAGGATATCCGGCAGGCTGTCGCCCGTACCGTGGCCGAATTCGGGCGTCTGGACACCCTGGTCATCAACGCCGGGGGACCGCCCGCCGGACTGTTCACGGAGCTGGACGACGCCGCCTGGCAGCAGGCCTTTGAACTGAACCTCATGAGCGCTGTCCGGTCCATCCGGGAGGCACTGCCGCACCTCAAGAAGAGCGATGCCCCCCGGGTGGTGGCCATCACCTCCACCTCCGTGCGCCAGCCCATCTCCGGCCTGATCCTCAGCAACTCCGTGCGGGCCGGCGTGGTGGGGCTTATCAAGACGCTGTCCTTCGAGCTGGCGCCGGACGGCGTCCTGCTCAACTGCGTCGCTCCCGGACGCATCGACACGGACCGGGTGCGCGAACTGGACGAGGGCCGGGCCCAGCGGGCAGGCCGCCCGGCATCGGAAATCCGCTCCGAGAACGCCCAGCAGATCCCGCTCGGGCGCTACGGCGACCCGGCCGAATTCGGCCGTGCCGTCTGCTTCCTCGGCTCACCGGCCAACAGTTACATCACGGGCACCACGGCGTACGTGGACGGCGGCTCCACGCGGTCGGTCATCTGATCGCGGCGGCGCCAACCGCGCTGAGGCGGTCGCGCTGCGGCGCCAGGCTCATCCGCAGGAGGTTGGACCCTTGAACGACAAGCGCGGCAGGCGCTCCGCCTCGCGCCCCTCAAGCCGGCGGGGGACTGCGGCAGCCCTGGCTGCGGCGCTAGCCCTCTCCCTCTCCCTGGCGGTCTTTGGCTGCGGCTCCAGGCAGAAAGCCCCTTTCCAGCCGGCGCAGCCGCTCGATCCCACGCGGCAGACCATCGAGCACGTGGTGGCGGAGCGGCGTAATGCGGTGCTCAATCATGACCGCAACGCCTTCCTGGCCACCGTGGACGGGGAGAACCCTACCTTCTTCGTGGAGCAGGGTCACTGGTTCGACGACGCGGCGCGTACGGTTGACACTTACACCCTCCAGGTGCGCAACGTTGAGCAAGTCTCCGCCACCGAGGCCAGGGCGAGCCTGCAAGAGTCGTTCCAGCTCAAGGACGGTGACCGGCACTCGTTCGACTACGAGGCCGTCTACCGCCTCCGCGACGGCTTCTGGAAGGCCTCGGACTATGCCTTCGAGGAGCTGCGCCAGGACAGTGTATCCGTACGGCACTGGGACCGGCCAAGGGCCGCCCAGGGCGCCCTTCAGGACGAACTGTCCAACCTGGCGTGGCTGAAGCAGACCTTCGGCTGGCAGCCCGCCACGGACATCGTTATCAAGCTGTACCCGCAGCAGGACCCCTTCCTCTACTCGATCAAACCCAGCCTGCCCACGTGGGTTGGCGGCTGGAACGAGTTTGGCGAGGCCATCAAGTACCGCGCCCCTCGCGATACGGCCCCACCCGCCGACGGTCTGCTGCACGAAAGCACCCATCACATGCTGTCTGAGCTCAGCAACGACAACGCCAGCTACTGGCTGCAGGAGGGGCTGGCCACCTGGACCCCCGGAGCCCGAGCCGGTCACTTTGATATGGCCGCCACCCGCAGCCGAATGGGCGACAGACTCCGCTGGACGCTGCCAGAGCTGGAGGCGCAGGACCTGGAGAGCATGGAGGGGCCCGATGTGGGGGCCTACTATGCCGAATCCTTCCTGGTGGTCAAGTACCTGATGGACACCTACGGCGTCGACCGCTTCAAGGCCGTCAGCGCAGAGTTGTTAAAGCACCCCGCGAACCCGGTGACCGCGGCGGAAAAGACCAGCGAGACGAATCAACTGACCCGGGCGGCCCTGGAGAAGGCCCTGGGCATTCCCTTCGACCGTTTTGCCGCCGACTGGTACGCCTGGGCCAAAGCCCAGGTGGGTCAAGCCCACTAGCTCCCACTCGCTGACGAAGGCCTCCCGCCTCATGAGGGCAGGGGGCCTTCTTCTACTACCGTCGAGCCCGGAGGTACTGAACCGGCCAGTCGACCTGGTCGCCCAGCTCGCGCGCAGCCTGCAGGGGCCAATAGGGATTGCGCAGCAGCTCGCGGCCCAGGAGGATGAGGTCGGCCCGCCCGTTGCGGAGAATCTCCTCCGCCGTCTCCGGCTGGGTGATGAGGCCGACGGCGCCGGTCAACACCCCGGCGGTCCGGCGGATGTGCTCGCAGAACGGCACCTGGTAGCCGGGGCCGGCCGGCGGAGCCAAGGGGACATTCCCGCCGGAGCTGACGTCGATGAGGTCGACGCCCCATCCCTTGGCCTCAGCCGCCACGCGGGCCAGGTCGTCGGGAGTCAGGCCGCCCTCCTTATAATCGCTGGCCGAGACCCGTAAGAATAGGGGGTACTGCTCGGTCCAGATTGAGCGCACCGCCTCGACTACCCGGCGCAGGAAGCGGACCCGGTTCTCAAAGGAACCGCCGTATTGGTCCTGCCGCTGGTTGGACAGGGGCGAGAGGAACTGGTGAATAAGGTAGCCGTGCGCGCCGTGGATCTCCACGAAGTCGAAGCCGGCGGCCCGGGCCCGCTGGGCTGCGGCGCGCCAGGCCTGCACCACGGCGTCGATCTCGCCCTCGCTGAGCGCGTCCGGCGTCACCCAATCGTCGTTGAAGGGCAGAGCACTGGGGCCAACGGGCCTGGCCGGCCCCTTCGCCTTGGTGCCGCTCCAGGCCTTGCGCCCGGCGTGGGCCAGCTGCACCGCCACCTTGGCCCCTTGCGACCGGCAGAAGCGGACGATGCGGGAGAGGGCCTCCACGTGACGGTCGTCGTAGAGCCCGAGGTCGTTGATGGAAATGCGGCCGCGGTCCTCGACGGCGGTCGCCTCCAATAGGACCAGGCCGGCCCCACCTACAGCACGGGCGCCGTAGTGGACCAGGTGCCAGTCGGTGGGCATAGCCTCCTCCGTGGCGCTGTACTGGCACATCGGGCTCATGGCAATGCGATTCTTCAGAGTCACGCCCCGGATGGACAGGGGCTCGAATAGCTGGGACATCGGCGGCAACCTCCTTACCCTTACGAAGAAACTCTACTGCACCCGTGCCAGCCAGGCAAGTCGCCGTCCGCCGCAGCTCCAGGGCACAGGCCGGGAACTCCTGGGCGACGAACACGTGCGCAAGGCCTACCTGGGCCTTTGAGAAATGCCCGAACCGAAGGCTCGGACTGAAGACAGGAAAGACGGCGTGGCAGGGGGCCAGGCCGTCTTTCCTTCTGTCGCCAACCGGCAGGATTTTCCCCCTCCCAGGGGAAACTGAGCTAGGAATGCGGCCAATCGGCCCGCTTTACAGCCCTTACAAGGAGGCCGCCACTCACGTGCATGATCCGTTTTCGCTGACCCCCATCGGAACCGGCGGCGTCCCTTTGCTGCGCCAGGCTTTCCAGCGCGTGTCTCCCGTCCCGGAAGACCTCGCGGCTTTCCTCGCGAAGGAGTCAGTCGACCTGGAGCACTCCTTCTTTGCCTGGCCGGCAGGGGGTGCCTCGTCTGTGCCTCTGGGCTTTATCCTCCTGGGGGTGCGGTCCGATGACGACGGTCCCCGCTGTTCCCTGCGCGCCCTGGCGTCGCTGCCTGGTGATGTCCCCGGGGGGCCTGACCCCCGCCCTGCCTTGCTGCAGGCCGCCTTGGAGGCGGCGGCGGCCTTGGGGGCCGGTGCCGTCACAGCGGAGGCGAGGCTGACCGCCAATGACGCCCCTACCCAGCCGGACGCCGCCCTGCTGGAGCAGGCGGGATTTGAACAAAGGGGTCTCCTTCTCTCCTTCAGCGCAGCCTCGGAGCGCATTCTGTCGGAGCCGGTCTACCTGCAGGTGGGCCTGCACGAGGCAGACCCCTCCGAGATCCTGCCGTGGCTGGCCGCGTTCTCCCGGGGCCTGCCCCCCTGGGCCGCCCAGGCCGAGTCCATTGCGCAGCTTCGCTTCCCGGACCTGGCCTACTTGATGGTGGCCAGCGGCACGGCTGCCGGCTACCTGGCGGTCACGGACCCCCACCTGGAGGAAGTCAGCCTGCTGCAGATAGGCGTCCTGCCCGACGTCCGCCGGCAGCAGGTGGCCGTGGGCGCCCTGCAGGAGCTTCTATCTTCCCACGACCGCATCCGCAGGGTCCAGGTGCCGCCTCTCGTGCGTGAGGACGACAGGGACCTCCGTTCCTTCCTTCAGGCCACGGGGTTCGAACCAGCGCCTCTGCGGCGGGCCGAGATGGCCCTGACGCTCCAGCCGTGAGTGCGGGGCCGGCCGAAGGGGGCGTATTACGTAGCGCAGTTCGGGGCCGCTACGCGCCCAGTCCCACGGGGCGCCTCCACCTGGGCAACGCGCGGACAGCCCTGCTGGCCTGGTTGCAGGTGCGCAGCCAGGGAGGCCGTTTCGTGCTGCGCATGGAAGACCTGGACCGTCAGCGCTCCTCGCCGGAGGCGGCCGGGGCTCTCCTGGAAGACCTGCGCTGGCTCGGCCTGGACTGGGATGAGGGCCCGGACCTGGGCGGTCCCGTTGGCCCCTACACGCAGAGCGAGCGGCAGAAGCTTTATCTGGATGCCCTGGAACGCCTGCGGAGTCGGGACCTCCTCTACCCGTGCTACTGCACCCGGGCTGAGTTGCGGAACGATCTGACCCACGTGGCGGGCGCCCCGCACCCAGGTGAGGAGGGCCCTCCCTACGCCGGCACCTGCCGTTGCCTCACCCCGGCCGAACGTGGCGCCCGCGAATCTGCGGGGCGCCGGCCGTCCTGGCGTTTCCGTGTGAACTCCGGCATGGTCTGTTACAACGACGGCCTGGCGGGCCGTGTCTGCCAGGACGTGGCCGAGGCTGTGGGCGATTTCGTGATCCAGCGCGCGGATGGCGTTGTGGCCTATCAGTTGGCCGTGGTGGCCGACGACGCGGCGATGGGCATCACCCACGTGCTGCGCGGCGCCGACCTGATCTCCTCCACCCCGCGACAGCTCTTGCTCTATGAGGCCCTCGGCCTGACGCCGCCGGAGTTCGTCCATGCTCCCTTGCTCTACGGCCCCGACGGGGCCAGGCTCTCCAAACGTCACGGTGATACGTCTCTCGCCACCCTGCGTGAGGTGGGCATCTCACCCGCCGTCCTGACGGGCTACCTGGCCTGGCTCAGCGGGCTCGTTCCCCGTGGGACGGCCTTGCTGCCGAACGCTCTGGTCTCATCCTTCCGTATGGATCACGTTTCCCGTAAGCCGGCGGTGGTCGAGCCGGAGGGCCTCCTGCACGACCTTCAGAACTGGTAGGCACACATGACAACAGGGCGGCGAGTGGAAACTCGTCGCCCTCGCCTCGCCGGTCCCGGTTCACGTCCTGACGGATCTAGTGAAGTTGCTGGGTGACGGCATCCACCGCGCCCTCCATCGTCAGGTCCTTGTCGTGCCGGTCATCGATGGTCACGTTGGTGACCACGCGGGTTGCGCCCGCGCTGACGGCCGCGGCGTGCATCTTCTGGGCGCAGTTGAGGGCCTTCTGCAGGTCCCCCTCCAGGACCGTGGCGGTAGGCGTCACCTGAAACTTGAGCCCCATCTGCTCGGCCACCCTGGCCGCCTCGGTAACAAAACTGCTGAAGCTTGCCTCGTTGGTGCCTACGGGTACGATGCTGACCTCCACCAGAGCCATGAAGTCGCCCTCCTT